>JANQMK010000095.1 GCA_028280085.1 Pseudomonadales bacterium | reverse complement strand
TTGCCAGTTATCTCCAACATCTTCAAACGACCAGATTGGTAAAGATTGCCCGACCATAAATGCAATCGCCTTACCCACATCTAATGCGCTCCCGCCTCCCAGGACGACAACCCCATCATGCCCACCTTGTCGATAAGCTGCCACACCGTCATCTATATTGCCGCCCGTTGGATTCGCTTTTAGCTCACTGAATACTGAGGTTTCTATGCCGCTAGCTCTCAACGCATCGACGGTATCTGTAACAAAATCAAAATTGACCAATGCACTATCAGTAACAAACAGAGGACTACGCATGCCAAGCCGTTTAACCTCGTTTGGCAATTCAGCTAAGCTTCCTACACCAAATATAATCTCCGTAGGATAATGCCAATTTCCCCTGAGTTGAGTATGTTGTACATTATCATCCTGCATGGAATTAGCCTACTGTAATAGTTTGAAATGATAAGATTTAGGGCGCGTCATCTGATCAAAGGTATAACGCGAGAGTGAAAAGCCACTGCCTGAGTCCTTCACTCCAATCCAAGGTAGCTCGGGATCAAGATAGTCGCAACGATTCGTAAAAACAGTGCCTGTCTCTAACGCATCGCCAATCAATTCCGCTTTATCTGCGTCATCAGTCCATAATGAGGCAGTCAAGCCATAGACCGAATCGTTCATCAGCTTAATAGCTTCTTGATCTCCACCGACCGGCGTAACCGTTACTACCGGGCCAAAAGTTTCCTCATGCATAACCGACATATTCTTGTTGACATCGGTTAACACTTCAGGAGCCAGGTAAGAAGTCCCTTCGCTAGCCATGGCAAATTTTTCCGGATTAATACATCGCTTGGCACCATGTTCCTCGGCGTCTCGGATTTGCTGAAGAATTCTGTCAGAGGCATCTATACTAACTACAGGGCCTAAAGTAGTGTCGGTATGCAGCGGATTGCCTAACACCAGTTGCTCAGTTCGCTCAATAAATCCCGCTAAAAATTCTCGGTACAGTGTTTCATGCACGTAAATTCTCTCCACAGCGCAACAGGACTGGCCCGAATTAAAAAACGCCCCATCAACCAGCTGGTCGATAGCGTACTGCAATTTTGCATCGTGCCGAACATAAGCGGGGTCCTTGCCCCCCAATTCGAGATTAGTGGATTTAAAATACCCGGCCACATGCTGTTCTATTAGCCGCCCTACTCGAATAGAACCAGTAAAACAAACCATATCTATTTCTGATAAACTCAATACATTAGGTATATCGACATCTTTCATATATAAAGACTGTAAAACACCCGCAGGCATACCTGCATTGTTAAACGCATCCATTAACCTCTTGGCACATAAGGGCGTCTGCGGAGAGTGCTTCAAGATAACGGCATTGCCTGCCAGCAACGCAGGCGCGATAGAGTTAATAGCTGTCAGATATGGATAGTTCCAGGGCACTATAGTGAAAACGACCCCTTTGGATTCCCGCTTTATAGCTCGAATAAAATCTTTGTCAGACGATAGTTGTTCACTACTGAGTTGCTGATCAGCAACTTGCATTAAATAGCGCATTCGCTCTTCAACACCACTGATTTCCGCGCCAGCATACTTAATGGGTCTACCAATCTGCCATGTAATCTCCTCGGCGATTTGATCTCGCTCAACGATGAGATATTCCATTGCTTTTTCGCATATCTCTATACGTTTAGCAACACTGAATTTTGCCCACAGTTTTTGCGCGGTAGTAGCAACCTCAATCGCGTTATTGATGGCCTTATTGGTAGCATACTCAATAGTTGCAACCACTGAGCCATCGACGGGCGATATTGTTTGGAATTCTTCTGGCATAGTTATTAGTCTTTTTTATACAAGGGCCGTTAAACACAGTCTAAATAATTTCAAAATAACGATCGAGTTCCCAGGGCGTAATATGCTTACTAAACTCTCGCACTTCCCATTCTCTGCTTGCAACATAGTGATCAACAAAATCGTCTCCGAGAAAATCGCGCGCCATCGTCGACCCTTTGAGGCGCTGAGCTGCATCCCAAAGATTATTTGGCAGCATTAAATCGGCAGAGAAAGACTGTTCGTAAGCATTACCAGTGGTGATACAATCTGGTTCAACTCTGTTTTCTACACCCCATAGCCCGGAAGCCAAAGCCGCAGCGGCGGCCAAATAGGGGTTAGCATCGGCGGCAGCAACCCGATACTCAATACGCTGGCTTGCGGCTGAGCCAGGAATCACGCGCAAAGCGCAAGTTCGATTGTCAATACCCAAACTGGCAACTGTCGGCGCCCAAAAACCAGGAATTAAGCGCCGATAAGAATTAATGGTCGGGGCAATCAACGCTAATACCTGTGGCATCATTTTTTGTTGGCCGGCAACAAAGTGACGCATCGTATCGCTCATACCGTATTCATTGGCACTATTATGAAAAACGGTATCACTATCTCTACTCCGCAAGGACATATGAATATGCCCGCTTTGACCCGGATATTGTTCTGACCATTTCGCCATAAAGGTTGCCATTAATCCACGCTTTTGCGCTGCTACCTTAACAAAGGTCTTAAAAAGAGCAGCCTTATCAAAACTGACAATACCTTCATCACACGCAATCGCGGCCTCAAGCACCCCTGGCCCCGTCTCCTCATGCAAACCCTCAAGGGGAAAATCCATTTCTTCAGCTAATTCTAAAATGTCGAGGTAGACATCTGAATCAACGCTATTGCGAATAACCGAATAACCAAACTCATCATGTGCAAGTGGCAATAAATCATGATAGTTTTTTTCACGCACCGAACTAGAGGTTTCTCGAAAAAGAAAAAACTCGTATTCTAATCCAGCAATAACCTTAAACCCCATGTCATCGGCAATATTCAAAACCCTTCGCATAGTACCCCGTGGGCATAACGCCTGGGCAGATTGGTCAAATTCGCAAAGAAACAATAAACCTTGTTCTTCACCGGGTATGTTGCGACAGCTCTCAGGTATTACATTAACCGTCGCATCAGGATACCCCGTGTGCCATCCCGTATGGCTAACATTATCATAGAGTTGATCTTTAACATCCCAACCTAATACCACGTCACAAAACCCAAAGCCTTTGTCAAGCGCAGAGAAGAACTTGTTTTTTGACATGTATTTGCCACGTAGTACACCATCAATATCGTGGAGTCCAACTTTCACATGGCTTATTCCCCGATGCTCAACAATTTTCTTAGCATCGTCGATTGTCTTAACCTCTCTCGGTTGCATGTTTGCCTCCAATACTAAGGTTTATCATTTACTATGGCCTATTATTGATTGCTAAGTTAATCTTATAGTCAATGAGTTTTAGATATCATCAATAGGTTCGTTACGAGATAATATCGAGTCTCTACACATGTACTTCTCATAACGGTTATTATAGTAGAAGTGTTGCCTATGCTAAGCAACCTAAAGCCATCATAAGGCCATTTTTTCAACCAACTCAAGTCATTTGGGTACTACCGTTAACACTATCTCACCGACAAGTAACACGCCCACACAGCCAAACCCATTTTATTCAATCAAACTTGTGCATTTAATAGGCTTATGGGCATTAGCTCGTGCTTCCGTCAGCAAATCACCTCAACATCCAGACATCTTGTCCAGAAATTCATGAGCGCTGAGCCTACACTATCACGCTGCCAGCGGTTAGATAATGACAATTTTCCGTGAGGCGCCGACAACAAGAATGCATCCACAAATGGACAACACGCTACAATCCATCGTAACATTAACGTGGATACAATAGTGATCTCATCGAAAACTGTCGCCATGTAGATATTAACCATGACGTTACAACAAAGACTGTCTCTCTCCATTTTTTCTGTACTACTACTATTTTGTGTCAATGTTGCTATTTACTTTTGGGGAAGTCATATCAGAAGTGAAGGTTTACATGTTTTGCGAACAGCGGTTGCCAATCAGAAAAGCACCGTCACCCTTAGCCAACAGCTAGAGAAGCAACAAAAAGCAATACTGGTACTCGATGCTTTACAGGTTACCGGCGAGCAGCAATTGTCGGACGCCGATATCAATAAGTCGCTCGAAGCCATTCGCCATATTCATCAAAAATTGTTGCAACTTGAAAGCCAGATATTATCAAACAATCCTAATTTAGAAGCGGAAAAAATTACCAACGATATTGATAATTTAATTTATGAGTGGCGCACATTTTATAAAAATCTACAGGATAAAAACCAAGCCGATGCTAAATCAGTTGCCAGTAGGGCAAAAACCCTTAATACACACTACCGTAATGCCAAGGATCATTTAGACGCCATTGAATCCTATGAAATTCACCGAGCAGACACACAAACCAAAAAAATTGAAAGCACACTAAGGTTGACAGACAGAACCACTATTTTTGTGTTTTTAATTTCTATTTTTATTACCAGCAGTTTAGGCTTTATTCTTATTCGCTTCACCAACCGCTCACTTAGCTTGTTAAAAGAGGGCACACAACAATTTGGTCATGGTAATCTGGGCTATCAAATTCCCAGTGTATCAGATGATGAACTAGGCGACTTGGCTAATGCCTTTAACGACATGGCTGTCAATTTAAGAAATGCATTGCAAGAAGCCAAACAGCTGCAAGAAAAAGCTGACCAAGCAAATCAAGCAAAAAGCTCCTTCTTAGCTAACATGAGCCATGAATTTCGCACGCCCATGAATACCATTATTGGTTATAGCGAAATGATTATAGAAGATATCGCAGCGGACGAAATAACTGCTGTAAAACAAATAACGCCAGATGTCGAAAATATCTTGATCGCCGGTAAGCATCTACTGGCATTGCTCAATGACGTGCTCGATTTATCAAAAATTGAAAGCGGTAAGATGTCGCTGTACATCGAAGAGTTCGATTGCGTAAGCTTGCTTAGCGAAGTAGTTACAACCATCACCCCATTAGCCAATGAAGCTAACAACAAGATTATCGTCTTGGCAAAGCTAGACAACCCTATTGTCAACTCTGACATGACCAAATTTAGACAAATATTTTTTAATCTATTAAGTAATGCTTGTAAGTTTACTCAAAATGGGCTTATTTCAATAACACTGGAAAACTTTCAATACGATGAGTTAGAGTGGCTAAAAATATCTGTCACTGATACCGGCATCGGGATGACACAAGAACAATGCGAAGTGATTTTTGAAGAATTCGTACAGGCCGATTCATCGACAACCAAGCAGTACGGTGGCACAGGTTTAGGGCTCGCTATATGCTACCAATTTTGCGAATTAATGGGTGGAGAGATATCAGTCACCAGCGAGTTGGACGAAGGCACAACTTTTACCGTTGAATTACCAGTTGATACTTCGCTCATTGCAATTGCTGACGATATAGTGGAAATAGAATAAAATGAAAAGCTAACAAGCAAGGCTTTTAGACATCACCCACAGCCCCCAGCGTCACCTCTCTCAGGCGCCTAATCGCTTCATCTTTCTTATTGATATCACTGTGAAGCGCTTTGTTTTCCCGCTTTAACATCTGAATCTGCTGTTCTGCACTATCCAATTTATCACGCAGCACATCAAGTTGTTGAGCACGGTCATCCACTGGCTGGCTTCCTCGCTCAAGACGCTTAAGCTTTGTATAACAAGCAACCAATTCATTTCTAACATCATCAATGGGCATACAAGCCTGTGGCGACTCACCCAAGTCAGTGTTTTCTCTATCGACAAATTGGTTGGCACATCCCTGAATCAATCCAACAGAAAGGATCAGCCAACAAATAGTTCTCATTAACTCCATTTCCCTAACTATCTAACCTATCTATACCTATACGCTACGCTTAATATTAATTCTCCCTGGCTTTAGCGGGAGAATAACGTATTACCAAGCCCTATTACTAGATATGGACAATAAAACAACACCGCTTGGATCGAGTTTTAACCATGAAAGTAAGTCTCACTCGGTGCTAATTTAATATTACCCGTTAATATCCAGAAACAGTAAGTAAGATGGACCAATTAAGCCCTAGACGCATTAAGTAACGTTATATTTTTATAGTGCGTGTCTAAATAGCTGCGTTACCGCCCAAGCTCAATTTATATTCCTATCTATCTATGCGCCTATATATACCTATCTCCCGTCAAATCAACTTCAGCCAAATCAATATACTAGTCAACCAGAAATAAGCACTCATCTCTGAGCAAGCCGGAGCTGCCAAGGTTATCACAACTGATAACGTTTTAGCCAGCACCTTATCACTATCTGAGCGTCACCAAAGACGCTCTTTACCAATGATTCTCTCTGTCCAGTTTAATGTTAGCAAAAGACAACTATTGGCAACATTGTTTTACCGGTACCATTGTTTATTAAAACCAGCTAGGTGTTTATTAAAACCAGCTGGTGTCCATTTCTTCAATAGCACCTTATCATCAATAGCTTTTCACCGATCGTCCCCATTTACTACATAAAACATATAGTTTGTTTAAGAAAGGTTACGAAAAAACTTTTCTGATAGCCAGCAAGTAATTTTATAAGCAAGTAGATATAGCAATACTATATAAAAGCCTAGTAAAACCCTTGCTTTCACCCATCTTAGTCTATATTCATCAATTCCATCATTGACAAGTCACCATATGGTATAATCACTCAGGTAGTGCTACCGCGTAACACGGATGCTAAGGTATCACAAAGACAACTGCCAAATCGGCCTTAAACAAACATTATTGTATAGTTTTTTTCACCCAACTATTGACACTGAACGGCTAATGGGGGCTAATATCCGCCCTTGTTTTAAGCCTGTTGTTAAAAAGATGTAAGCATGGTTAAAAACCCAAATTTCTCGTTAGGACAACGCTGGATCAGTGACACTGAAAGTAACCTAGGATTGGGAGTCATTACTGATTGTGAAGGCCGGCACATATCCATAGTTTTTCCCGCTAGTGAGGAAAAAAGAATCTATGCCTGCGATAATGCGCCGCTAACCCGAGTCGCCTATAAACCTGGAGATACTATCACTAGCCACGAAAATTGGCAGATGGTAGTCAAGTCCATCAATGAAACTGCTGGATACATTACATACATTGGACAGCGGACCGATAATAACGAGCCCTGTCAACTCGGTGAGGTTGATCTCACCAGCTTCGCCAACTTCAACCACCCTAAAGACAGGTTGTTTTCTGCTCAGATCGACGGAGATAATTGGTTTCAGCTACGTTCTGCAACGCTAAAATATTTAAAAACCCAGCAGTCGCTTAACGTTAGAGGGTTAATGGCAAGCCGCACTAACCTTATTCCACACCAGCTATATATCGCTAACGAGGTGGCAAACCGTTTTGCACCACGGGTTCTACTCGCTGATGAGGTTGGTCTAGGTAAAACCATCGAAGCCGGTTTGATTCTCAGCAAACAGTTATTAACAGGTATGGCGACTCGTGTGCTGATCATCGTGCCTGATTCATTAGTCCACCAGTGGTTGGTAGAAATGCTGCGACGGTTCAACTTGCGCTTTAGCGTGTTTGACGAGGAACGCTGTAACGCCATTGCAACATCAATGGCTGAAGCAGGCAACACCGTTAATCCGTTCGATTCAGAACAGCTAGTTCTATGCGGACTGTCATTATTTGTCGACTCTCCCGCACTGGCAGAACAGGCCGCCCAAACTCACTGGGACATCTGTGTGGTCGATGAAGCCCATCATTTAGAATGGAATGCAAACCAATCTAGCATCGAATACCAAGTCGTTGAGAAGATTGCTCAACGGGCCCAGGGGTTACTATTACTTACAGCGACGCCCGAACAGCTAGGCTTAGAAGGACATTTTGCTCGCTTACGCTTACTGGACCCCAACCGCTTTCCCGACCTCAAACAATTTATCGATGAACAACAACGATATAGCGCAACCAATCAACTAGTACAAAACCTGAATTCAGCAGAACTTATCACACATTTCAGCAACTCCCACCCCATATATCAGCAACTCATCGAATACCTCGGTGATGACGGGGCGACTCAGTTGCTCGATTGTAAAGACGATGCTCACGCATTTAGTGTACAAGCAGAAGAATTGACACGATTGCTGATTGACCGCCATGGTACAAGTCGTCTTTTATATCGTAATACGCGAGCGGCTATTGAAGGTTTTCCAGCAAGAAACGTGACGGCCTATTCCCTGTCATTGCCGCATGAATATGCTGCCAACCAATCAAATAAACCATTTGATATTAGTGCACTTACGCCAGAACATAACCAGACAATGGCATCGATTAACTGGTGTGCTACCGATCCTCGCGTAAGTTGGCTTGCTGAGTTTTTACAGAATAATTCTAACGAGAAAGTTCTCGTCATATGTCATCATTCAACAACAGCACTTGTACTGGAAGAGCATTTGCGCCTGAAAGTTGGATTAAAAACAGCGGTCTTTCATGAAGATCTCACGCTGATAAATCGTGACAGAGCCGCCGCCTACTTCGCTGATTTAGATGATGGGGCACAAACGCTAATATGCTCTGAAATTGGTAGCGAAGGCCGTAACTTCCAATTTGCGTGCCACTTGGTGATGTTCGACCTACCACTTATACCCGATCTGTTAGAGCAGAGAATTGGTCGGCTTGATCGCATTGGGCAGAATAGAACAATACAAGTTCATATTCCCTATTTTATTGACAGTCCGCAGCATGCATTGTTTCGCTGGTATCATGAAGGCTTAAATGCATTCAGTGAAGTTTGCAACGCTGGCCCGACTATTTTCGCCGAATTGGGGGCTGAGTTAATTGATGTTTTATCGTCTGCTGATTGCCACCGCCTAGAAAAACTGATCAGTCATACCAAATCTCGTGTTAGTGACATCAATACGATGCTAGACCAAGGCCGCAATCAATTACTTGAAATGCACTCCTTTGATAAAACCGCCGCACTCACCCTAATTGATGACATTATTAATAATGAACAAAGCCATCTACTAAAAAGATACATGGAACGCGTATTTTTGCAATATGGCCTCAACTACGAGGATCTTTCAAGTAACTGTTACTCTGTTAGGCCAGGTGAACACATGTCAGTTCCACATTTTCCTGAGCTCCCAGAAGATGGACTCACCATTACCTATAGCAGACAAACGGCACTTACTAGAGAAGACATTCCGCTTATTACCTGGGAACATCCCATGGTAGTCGGCAGTATGGACATGATACTAAACGGTGAAAAGGGCAATACCTCTTTAATCACCATTAACAACTCGCCCTTTGAAGCTGGCAGCTTATTAGTGGAAACGCTTTTTACCCTATCATGTATTGCACCACCAAATTTACAGATTGGCCGATACTTACCTATTACCCTGATCAGAATTCTCATGAATACAAACGGCGACGATATTAGTACTGTAATGGATGCCGAAGCAATCGACCTCGCCGCCAGAAAAGTAAAACGACATTTACGACAAGAAGTCGTTAAACATCAACGCGATCTTATCGAAAAGCTCCTAGACAGAAGCTGTGAGCTAGCAACTGAAAAAGTACCTGCCGTCAAAACCGCAGCAGTAAATTTAATGCTGACTGAACAGACCAAAGAAATTAAACGATTAGTGGCGTTAAAAGCAGTCAATCCAAACATCAGAGATGAAGAAATAGAATTCCTTAAACAACAAACCCTATCCATCCACGAACACATCAATAACGCACAGTTTAAAATGGAAGCGATTCGAGTTATTGTTCCGACGTAGCTTTTTAATGAACTTAAGTGTGAAAGCTCATTTTAGTTCAAACATGTCGAGTTATTTCGCTAACCTAAAAGGTAAACATAAACGTCATACAAGCATCACATTGGAGCAATATAATTATAGATTAAAACTGCTGTTTTATTGGTCTTTAATCTGACATTTCTTGTAGTTACCATCAGCCAATGGTACGATGCCGGCAAACATCATAGCGTTTGGCTATTGAGCGAAGGCACACATTTTCACTTGGCACTACTCCAGCCAAGCTCCAATTCTAACCGTATACAGAAATTAAAAAAACAACGCAACGCTAATTATCGGCAGGATTCTCAGTATGGCAAGATCACTAAAAACGTTGTTCCGCCAACTTATCGAACTGCTTCCTTTCGGCAGAGATATTTTTTTGGTCATCAGGAAAAACAGGGTCAGTATTAGTTATCGAGGTAAGTTCGACAACTATCAAATGGCTGCAGCCGCCAGCCACAAAACTGCCGAATATGACATCATCAATAAAACTAAGGATGAGAATATTGATGAAGAAGCAAAAAAGCTTGAGGCTGACATACATGACTATGAATATCCTCTCATGTTTTGGTTAAACAACTTACTAGCCGATAACAAAAGTCTGCTGGAACTCGGCGGAAGCATCGGTCACCTTTATTATAAGTCTAAGCAATATGCCCTACATCCTGAGGGAATTAGCTGGACAATCGCTGAATTACCCGCTGCAGTGACGTTAGGTACTAAGATCGCCTCTAGCAAGGGTATAACCAATCTCACTTTTTTTAATAGCGATGAATTCGCTACAGCGAAGTCCGCCGATATATTTGTCACCGCAGGTACTATTCAATATATGCAACCTACCCTTTGGGAACTGTTAAGCTCATTGGAACATATGCCAAATCATGTACTAATAAATTATCTACCGGCTCACCGGACATTGTCTTATTGGACATTGCAGAATTTGCGACTCTGTGAAGTACCTTATCGCGTATATTCGGCTCGTGAATTAGAAGAGAAAATGACATCGCTTGGCTTTAACTTGGTTGATAGCTGGGAAAGCCCAAGGCGACTCGATATACCTTTTCATGAAGACTTAACAATAGAAAGCTATAAAGGTTACTACTTTCGCCAACGTTAAGATGAGTACGCGTTGACAATTTCACTACACTCCCATGATTTTTTGATGGACACTTAAAGATAGCCGCCATGACAATAAAAGTAGACGCGGCTTAATTTGAAGCTAATGGGGTATTTCAAAAGACAAGCCTTTAGACATGCTGAGCTTGACGTTCTTGACATAGTGGGAAAACTCCCGACCTAAAGGCTGCCAAAACCCACCACTACAGCTGTTTTTTACAAACCATGGCGGCGCATTAGCAAGATCGCTTGGCACAGACCATTGCCATTCACCCAGCACTGTTAACGAAAGCTCTTCACGCTCTTGTCGTTCCATTTGGGGCAATTCACTATCGTAAATAATACGATTGGAAGATTGAAATGCTTTATAGTTGAAAGTGGAGCAACTTCCCATTAAGCAATTTGATGAGCGATGAAAAAAGATATAAATAAAATTACCACTCACAGGTTCTATCGACAAACAAATATCGGCGTAATAGGCATCAGAAAGCAACCCGCTAATATCAGCAGTCTCAGCATGCTCGATACCTTCGAGTGATTCGTAGAGCTGAGCCACAAGCGGCATATTTAACCTGGCGTTAAATTTCAGTACCACAGAGTCTTCAAATATATTGATGCTTTTAGCCCGAAACAGCCGGTTTAATTGTTCCCAATGATGATAACGACCCTGCTTAATTTGCTCAACGACTCTAGGTACTGGTCTTAGTTGTAATGTATCGGGCAAATAGTAAGGATACACAGGATAAGCGGCAGTATATTTGTCTCTTTTTTTAATAAATGTGAGGTCGCGCTTAACTCTATCGTAGATGTGAGCCTGTGCGTAAAGCTCTCCCGTAACATGTATTGCCAATAACTCGGCATCTCGATCTTGACGAGGAGGCACTACCCACTCCCCAGCCTCATGATATTGGCCATCGCCGACCGTATCTCGGTGAACATTATTTACTGCTATTTGTACTCGACTATCTTTTACTCGACTATCAAACGTATTTTTAGCAAATGTGTTTTTAGAGGTATTTTGCGAATGCGCGGGCAGAACGAGGTCAATTCCGAAGGCTGAAAAGCCCAATACCAGAAGTCCCATAACTAATACTATAAAACTACGCCTGGCCAAATCAGCTCCTTTTATAGCTTTTAAAGCCCAGCTTAGCAGGAAGTAGGACTATTATTAACTGGTCTTAAAAAATACCATTCTGCCGTAACCGCAAACAGTATTTAGTGATTAGTCAGCTAGCGGCACAATACCAATGCTCTCGCGTATACGCTGTATGAACTCGCGACTAAAGCCACGAGCAGTTTCTGCGCCGTCGCACAAAACTTTTTCAACATAGTCGGAATTTTTCATTAAGTCATCATAAGTTTTGCGCGGCTCTTGCAAATGATCATTCAGATATTCAAATAAAAATTGTTTCATCTCTCCCCAGCCGATACCATTGAGATACCTTTGCCGCATACTCTCTGTTTCCGCTTCGTTGGCAAAAGCCTGATAGATTTGAAACAATGTGCAACCGTCTGGATCTTTTGGTTCGCCCGGCTCCAACGAATTGGTTTTTATCTTCATAATGAGCTTACGCAGTTTTTTCTCCGGTACAAAAAGAGGAATCGTATTGTTATAGCTTTTACTCATCTTACGGCCATCTAAACCCGATAAGACAGCGACATTATCCTCTATCACCGCCTCAGGTAAAACAAAGTGTTGCCCATAATGATGATTAAATCGACCCGCAATATCCCTTGCCATCTCAATGTGTTGTACCTGATCCCTGCCAACCGGTACCTTAGTAGCGTTAAACATCAGTATGTCAGCTGACATCAATACCGGGTAACTAAAAAGTCCGAGGGTTATGCCCTTATCGAGATCTTTTTCTCCACTATCTTCATTGACACCAACCGCAGCCTTATAAGCATGCGCTCTATTCATCAAACCTTTAGCGGTCACGCAGGTCAATATCCACATCAACTCAGTAATTTCTGGAATATCACTCTGACGATAGAATACAACCTTTTCTGTATCCAAACCCAACGCCAGCCAAGTGGCTGCTACCTCTTTCGTTGATTCAGCAACAAGCTTTGGGTCCTGACATTTAATAATCGCGTGATAGTCGGCCAGAAAATAAAATGATCTAACATCATCGCGCCAGCTGGCTTCAATCGCAGGCCGGATAGCGCCCACATAGTTACCTAAATGAGGCGTGCCCGTCGTTGTAATACCCGTGAGTATCGTGTCTTTTACCATATTATTACTACCAACCACCTTTATCTCTTCACTACCAACATCAACTTTTTGGTACAGCAACATTACATATGCGTAATCCGCGTATTATCCCAACGCTTTCGCAAGAATGCTAGTAGGATGCAAATTAAGATCTCTTAACCGCTATCAATACCTCTCAGCGGTGACAATCACTGAAAAAGACTATATTTTGATCGAATAAAGTTATTCGGCAAGATTGGCTGGGCGAATTTACATTTTAATCAATGATCAAACCGGCAGGCTAACCACCCCCCTGTAAACAGCCAACTAACGATAGTTGCCGCCTATCTGTTTACCGCCTACCTGTTTAGTTCAGTATTAGAAAAGTGCTAATGCCTGCCAACAAGGCTTTCGATAGTTTTTACTAGAGCAGACACTGTTCGAATAGCCAAAAAGTCCTGCTTGGAAAGTTTCAGCGAGTATTCTTCATTTACAGCATCGATAAAATTTGCCATCGCCATTGGCGATAATTTTAATTCACTAAAACTATAATGCTCAAATGATTTATCGCAGTTTTCAATAACGCAACCAGCGCCCTCTTCCACCAGCTTCTTTAATCGTTCTGATATGGTTGGATAAACAACGGTGAGCTGCATATTTTAACACCCCGCGCATATGATTATTTTTTATTATTTCTAGAAGATGAGCTGGATAACACTGTATTGTCACCATCTAACACGGACAAAGCGACGTATAATAACACTCGCAGCAACAAAGTTACTACGCCGCTAGCATAAAACCAAGATACACTCTGACTCAAAACCGAGAAAAAAATTAAAGTGGATCTAGGGTGGGGATTGTAATCTTATTAATATTTAAGTTAATCCTGATTAATACTTACTAGTGTTTACTAACCTTTCGTTGCATGATGGTCACAACAACCAAAGATTATAAAGAAAAGACAATACTCAACGAAAAGGGCGAGCTATATCAAAGCGGAGGCAACTTCTCTATATATCTACATATAGTGTTCTTATTCTAGATTTAAGCTCACCGTAAACTAAATACCAAGAATTCAAAGACATATTGTGAAAGGCGAGTTCGTCAACCACACATGCTATTAGCGATCGCACCATATCGTGACACTATCAGCTTCGTGGCTCTATCAGCTAACCACATTTCTACCAGATCACTCAGCAACGAACTTAGCGAAAACTTATTGATTGTAATAACTTTCAGAGTTCTTCAGAATATAACACTGATGGCCCGCTTGGCGAAGTATATGTACTGCCACCTCGCTACGCCTGCCACCTTCACTGGTTACTAAATAGATACAATTTTCATCAAACTCTTGCTTTTTTTCACGTAAACGATCAAGTGGAATATTAATACTCTCTGGAACGTGGGCATACTTATACTCTACGTTTAGCCGAACATCGATAAACTGTATATTATTGGACGAGT
>JANQMK010000076.1 GCA_028280085.1 Pseudomonadales bacterium | reverse complement strand
TAAACAAGGCCGTTTATGAAAGCGTAAAGATATGAAAGTATAAAGAACAAAACAAACAGCAGAGCAGCGATATGATGAAAACATCACACGCGACAGATTGAACAAAATGCACACCAAGCCATTTACTTGTACATGAGTATGTTGAGTATTGAGTATATACAGTATTAACACCGAAAAAGCTGATAAATCCAGGGCCGCATAACAAGGAGACCGCATGATTAAGTTGACTGAACGCCAAGCTGAAGTGCTAGCTTTCATCAAGTCCCACATCCAAGATACTGGCTATCCGCCTACTCGTGCCGATATTGCTAAAGAACTGGGTTTCCGCTCTGCCAATGCCTCCGAAGAACACCTAAAAGCACTGGCAAGAAAAGGCGTTATAGAAATTATCCCCGGCACATCACGAGGTATCCGTGTACCAGAGTTAGAACAAGGCATTCCAATTGTCGGCCGTGTTGCTGCGGGTAACCCAATACTCGCTGCTGAAAATATTGAAGAATATTGTGATATTCCGACCAATTTCTTTCACCCAGGTGCTGATTACTTCCTGCGTGTCAATGGTATGAGTATGAAAGATGTTGGGATCATAGACGGAGATTTATTAGCAGTACATAAGACTAACCAAGCAGATAATGGGCAAATCGTTGTGGCACGCATTGAGGAAGATGTCACAGTAAAGCGTTTAAAGCGAACACGCAGTAAATACCAAATTCAATTATTGCCGGAAAACGATGAATTCGACACTATTGAGGTTGATCTACGTCACCAAACATTTGCGATCGAAGGCATCAGCGTTGGCATTGTGCGTCGAGGAGGAGAATAAGAATGGATACATCCACCGCGTTAGACTTTTTTCACGATCACTCACACAGCGTGCTAGTAAATCAAACTCAAGCACAGTGCCTGGACGCACAGTATTACCGCCTGCCCAAGCGCCCCCAGAGCAAAAAAACTATTGATTTTGGTGAAACCACTACCAATACTCGTATTGCCAAGAGTAGTGTTACACAGCTGATTCTTACTCAAAATGTGCGACAGCAACTTCCTCTTATATTGCCCATGATTACCTCATTATCCTCTGGCAAACAAAATAAATGGATAACGTGGATAGATATGCCGAGTGATATCAACAAAACAACGCTAGACTGCTTTGGTATAGACACCAAGAAGTTTCAGACGGTATATTCCAGTAAAAGACACGACGCTTTTAATTTGTCGGTAATGGCATTGAAAACCGGTAGGAGCCAGTTAGTTATTGCATCCCCTGGTAAACTGAGTGACGCCGAGTTTCAACAACTGGAATTTGCTGCCATTAAGGGAAACTGCCCTGGCATTATCATTACGGAACGCTAACAGGATAATTTAGCTGTTACATTAAACGAATCTATTTCTTGATATGCCAGTAAACGACAGATAACGTTGATATGTTATTGTTAAGAATATGTTATCGTTAAAAATATATTGTTAAAAAAAATATACCGTTAAGATAGGAAAATATTGTTTTGAGAAAAAATCACCCAAACAGCCTTACAATAGGTAATCACGAATTGGTAATTACAAAATAGATACTCACGAAATAGGTACTCACGAAATAGGTACTCACAAACAGGTATTCAGTCAGATTTTTAGGTGAGGCAGGTTTGACTAGTGTAGCACCATTGCCTCCTCTTCAATATATTCACTCTCACCCTCGTTATCAAATTCGTCATCGACATCTACTGCCTTATCCAACCCTGCCATTTGGCCAACAACCTGCACCCCAGCGTGAATCATAACTTTGGCCACATCCAACTTAGCATCCCGTAAAAACTGTTTCGATTCAGAAGAAAATGTGATTTTCAATAATGGCTCGCCCTCCCCATTTGCCCGCTGTAGAATAATGTCACCATTGGATAGTTCTACAATCTCTAAAAGCGATACATTCATTTATCTATTCTCTCCATCTAGGCATATCAAAAGGCCCATTACTTTGACTAACAGACCAACAACCGAGCCAGATAATTTGTTAATAGTTCGGACTAGACCTTCCCATTTATTCATCTTTATAGGCTTAAAAAATGAAAATATTCTACTAGACCATACATACTACAAAGTGAGCATATAGTATCTGGCAGTGATAATCCACACTATTTACAGTTTTCTTAGACAACACAGCACCCTGAACACAGCTGTGACGAGAAATAAAGAATGGTCTTCATAAATAGAGAAACGAAATTTTCTTCATTGTTAGGCTGCAGCTAAACGACAGCCCATTAGTACAGAACTAATTATTATTTGAATATCGCGCGAAACGAATGCACAGAACGAAATGGACAGTGGCGACCACTTTAGTTCAGAATTTCAACAGCTGTTACTTTTTCCCAGCAGCTACTTTTTTGCTGGTTGCTGGCTGTTTCTTTTTTGCTCCCGCCTTTTTGGCAGGCGCTTTTTTCTTGGCGGGTTCTTTTTTCTTTGCTTCCTCCTCTACCCATTTCCCATTAACATAAAATGCCTTCCACCCCGTCGCTTTTTTATCAACCTCAGACAGTACATACTGCTCTTTCGTTTTTCGGCTATATCGCACTATCGCCTTGTTACCATCGGGATCTTCAGTCGGCGCACTAAAAAGAAAAGTGTATTTGGGATCGATTTCAGCTTTATGGGGCAGTATTTCCTCAACCAAAGGCGCACGGGTTTCTCTGTTTTGCGGGAATTTACTAGCGGCGAGAAACATACCTGACGCCCCGTCACGTAATACATAGAAATCATCGACTTTTTCACAAGCCAATTCAGGCATAGGTACGGGATCCATCTTGGGCGGCGCAGGTTCACCATTTTTTAACAATTTGCGTGTGTTTTTACACTCTTCATTTGTACAACCAAAATACTTACCGAAACGACCGGATTTCAATTGCATCTCCGAGCCACATTTATCACATTCCAGTGTGGGGCCTTCGTAGCCCTTGATCTTAAAGCTGCCCGTCTCCACCTCAAAGCCCGGGCAATCTGGATTATTGCCGCACACATGCAACTTACGCCCCTCATCAACTAAATAGCTGTCCATCGCTGCATTACACAATTTACAGCGACGTTTTGAAATCAATAATAGGGATTCGCTTTCGTCATCATCTCCGCTGACCACCTCATCGCCCGACACCAAATTCATCGTAGTCTTACAACGTTCTTTTGGCGGCAATGCATAACCAGAACAACCAAGGAATACACCGGTAGTACCTGTTCGAATTTGCATGTTGCGCGAGCAAGTCGGGCATTCTATGTCAGTTTCTGTGGGATCATTTGCCCTCATCCCCTTCTTTTCATCGCCTGCGACCTCTAACTTCCGCTGAAAATCATTATAGAAGTCATCCAGCACATGCTTCCATTCTAATTTTCCGTTAGCAATATCATCCAGCGACTCTTCCATCTTGGCGGTAAAGCCATAATCCATTAAATCTTCAAAATTTTCAGATAGACGACTCGTAACAATATCACCCATTTTTTCAGCGTAGAACCTGCGGTTTTCGGTCCGCACATAACCACGATCTTGTATCGTGGAAATAATTGACGCATAAGTGGAAGGACGGCCTATACCTCTCTTTTCTAATTCTTTTACTAAGCTGGCTTCAGTATAACGGGGTGCCGGTTTAGTAAAATGTTGTTTCGGATCGATTTTATCAAGCGTTAACTTATCACCAACTTTTAA
>JANQMK010000013.1 GCA_028280085.1 Pseudomonadales bacterium | reverse complement strand
ACCGTTTTAGGTAAGCGAGAGAAGAATAACCAGTGCCAAAATCATCAAGTGATATATTAATACCCAGCTCTCGCAGGCGGTTGAGCATTACCTTATTGTCATGAGTATTGTCCATCAGCACTGTTTCGGTAATTTCAAGGACCAAATAGTGGGGTGCTAATTTAGCATTTTCTAGAATTTCCAGGATATGTAGTGGCAAATTCGGATCTCGCAGCTGCCTCGCCGATAGGTTGACAGACATTGTCACGCGTTCGTTTTTCAGCGGACTATCGAGCCAACTTGCTAATTGGTGACAGGCTTCTTTTAATACCCACAGACCAACCTCTTCAATCAGACCAGTCTCTTCCAGTAAAAATACAAATTGATCTGGGTAGACTTCACCAGCTTCTGGATGATGCCAACGCAACAGTGCTTCGAAGCCAGTTACTCTTTCGCTATTGATATCTATCTGTGGTTGATAATAAAGCTTAAGCTCATTACGCTCCAAAGCGCGGTGTAAATTGTTAGACAAAAACATCCGTGCTTTAGCTTGGGCGTCCAGCTCTGGTGTAAAATACTGAAAGTTATTGCGACCTTCACTTTTAGCCCGGTAGAGCGCTATATCTGCTTGCTTGGTCAAGGTTTCAGGGTCGCAATCTTGCTGATTACTGCTCGCTATACCAATACTCGCCGTTATAAATATTTCATGAGAATCAATAAGAAATGGCTGGCGCATCAAATTAATGATCTTTGAAGCAACACGCGATGATAATGTCTCATCATTCATGTGTGTTAAAATCACTGTAAACTCGTCACCACCAATTCGAGCAACGGTATCTTCTTCTCTAACGGCCTCTTTGATTTTTTGCGCTGCTTTTATTAACAGCTTATCGCCAACGGCATGCCCTAAAGTATCGTTAATTCCTTTAAAGCCATCAAGATCGATAAATAGCAGAATCACCGTACCTTGCCGATATGAAGCATCAAATGCCTGTTGCAAGCGATCTTGAAAAAAAGAACGGTTCACTAGACCCGTTAGTGGATCATATTCAGCGATTTCTCGCAATTTATGTTCTACAGCACGATGTTTGGTGATATCAGCAAACGTACCCAAAAAACCGTTAACCTCGCCATAGTCATCATACAGGGCTCTAGCATTGGCTTTTACCCAAGTGACATGGCCTAGCGGCGTTTGTAAGCGGAATTCCTTTTCAAACGCTGCACATTCTAATAAAGCCGCTCGCAACTCATGTAATGTTTCTTCAACATCTTTAGCGTGTATAGCGTTTATCCAGCCTTTGCCAAGTGTCTCGTCAGTTAGTAACCCACAAAATTCGCACCACATATCATTTACGTAAATACACTCCCATTCATTATTCACCTGAATGATACCAACCGGTGATAGGTTAGTGAGAGCTTTAAATCGCTGTAAATTCTCTTGGTGCTCCTTAGCTGATTCGATACGATCGGAAATATCATCAATAACAAAAGTCGTGTAGACATGGCTACCGAATTGTGAATGGAATAATGATATATCCATTAAAAAATCTTCACCATTACTGCGTTGGCCAACTACTCCACGCCAGATTTTAGGCACAGTGTAGGGGATGGCTTCGTTATTCCAGTAGCGACGATCGGACAGATTAGGCGTCGACGTGTATCGATTAGGTATAAAAATATCGAGAGGTTGGCCGAGCGTATCCTTGGCCCGTACCGCAAAAATTTGTTCAGAGGCCGTATTAAACGTAGTAATTCGGTATTTATCGTCTACCGTGATAATGCCATTTAGAGATGCATTGATTAAGCTGATAAGGTGTCGATTATGATAAGAGTTTGTCGGTATATCTCTTGGGGTAGCCGTTGAAATTGTGTAGCATGCAGAAGCTCTAACCACACAGACGAAAGCCGCCAACATTGGCCGCAATCGCTCAATGACGCTTTCGTCATAATTTGAGGTGCAGTTCATTAAGATGATCAGAGCTGAAGTAACGCCCTTGTCAACGACAGGTAACACCACACCATTCTTTATTTTTGGGTGGCCAATTGGCAAAATAGCATCAAATTCACTGGCGGGCGAGTCTTCAAAAAAGATAGGCGAAGGGTCATTGATGAAAGCAGACCAATATGTATTGGGAGTGACTAAGCGCAGAGCATCCGGGCGACTCAGACATTCACTACCACCAGGATCACGCCTTATAATACGTCTTAGTGCCAGTAATGGATTTTTTGGTTCTTCACCGGGTTCGAGGGTGATGATTAGGCCGTAGCAACTATCCGTTAGTTGCATCATGCTAGAAAGGGTTCGCTCGTAGACCAGATTGAGGCCGTTCTTATCTAATAGCAGAGACTGAACGTTATTAATCGCCGTCCTTAGCGAATGGTCCTTGCGTTTTTCCTTGTAATCGCCCATTACAGTCTCGTTATCTGTATTAGCTCTACAACGGTTCGCATCCTTCACTGCATTTTATTAAGCCTATCATTATGGCCTATAAAATTGGACATTTCAGTTTAATATTCGCTAATTATAATATAATTAGCGTCGTTTTCTAGAAATTTTTAGGCAAATAGTAGGTTTTTTTAACAAATTGTCACATTCTCGTAAAATTATAACTAGTCTGAACCCCATAGTAAGCCCAAAACCAGGGAAAGTTATACTGATACCTTAATCAAACCCCATTTTTATCTGGTAGTGTCAATTCAATATCAGGGAGCGTAAATGATGCTGAAAAACCGAGTTGAGTCGTATTAATTGTAAAGCTTCCAGCATGTAGGTCAGCAATTATCCTCTTTACAATAGGCAATCCGATGCCTACTTTTCCGCGCTGGTTGCCACTGGTGGTAAATAACTGGGTCAGATAATCTACGTTTTTGGTCTCAACACCTTGTCCGTTATCATTGATAGTAAACTGCCAAGCTTGCTCGTGTTGCTCGATGATAACATCAATAACTAGTTCAATATCTGGTCTTCGATGCTCTATAGCATTCTGCAACAAGTGATAAAACACATCAGTTATGTGTTGCGGAGACACCGTTAATATTGGCCAATCGCCAATGATGTTGATGCCTAATGGCGGTATTTCTTGCATCTCATCAGTCACGTTACGGTATGCATTTTGAAATAAGCGGGAAAAATCGGTTGCTACCTTATGTGTCGGCTGAGTGCCTAGGCGAGAATACACCAACAAGCCATCAAGTTTCTTCTCTATATCCTTAACGCCGCCAGTAATAAAGTCACGGTAGTCCTGCTGCTCTGGTGTTAAGTCATGCTCAAAGGAACTGATAAGAAGATTCACAAACTCTCTGATGTGCCTTATTGGAGCACTTAAATCATGGCATAATGCACTAACAATATGTTGCAGTTCACTGTTTTTTTGAAGTTCACTACCGTTTGACGCCATCTGTCACAGCCTCCTACGTTGCATTGAACCGCTATGTTACCTTTAACCATTGTAACAGGTGTTTCACAGGCTTTGATAGATAACTTAGCGAATCTATTGCAACACCAAGGGCATCTTCAACTCGTCTATTTTTCTGGTAGCCGTTGGGTTTCGGAGATAACTTGCTGTTTTTTTGACAGGGGATGGGACCAAGACGTCGACACTGACGAGGAGCGAGTAAAGCGCGCTTTAACGTTGGCAAACATGTTCTTCAGTAGCAACCAGATTTTTGGTAGTAGCCAGACAACCAAAGTGACGAAAGCAATTAGTAATGACAAGAACAACAAAGGATACTGCAGAGCCGCATAAAGGCCCGTAATTACCGCGATATCTTCTGCCAGTGAAGCCGTCCAATTACTAAATGGTTCAGGGGATGTGTTAATAGCGACGCGCATACTCGCTTTGGTGATATGAGATAACGTGGCCATACTGCCACCAACAATACCGCTAGCGATAGTCATTGCCGGAGATACGTCGCCGACGGCACCAGCAGCTAATGCGGCGCCGGCCGGGATTCTGACAAAAGAATGTAAAACATCCCAACCCGTATCCACACCAGGTACTTTATCAGCGAAAAACTCGGTCATATACATCACTCCCGCAGCAAAAATTACTAGCGGATCTTGTAATACCTGTAATGCTGGCGGCAGATCAATATTACCAGTGGAACCGCCAATACCCAGCACTAACAATGCGGCATAGAGGTTTATACCGCTTGCCCACGCCACTCCCATGGTGAGTGCAATAACCTGAATCAGCTCCTGATATTGGTCCATTGTCGTACCTCCTGAACGTTCAAAGTCTGAAGTATCTCCTCATTATTTAGAGGTGCCCTAGTTATTTTTGATTCCCTAAGAAATAAAAGTTTCATCCAGCACAGACGAGTCACTGGGCTATAGACACTGTTATAAAATACTGAAAATGTATAGGCTTTGGCTAGTATATGGTGGTAAATAATTCACAAATAGAAGGTAAAATAGTACTCTTCAGCATAGCTTATAGTTTTTAAATAACTGTTTTATATGAATTATTTTAAATTAATTTAAACAACAAATAAATTGATCAAAGTTTGTCTTCAGCGTTTAGGCTGGGTTCAGCTTCATTTACGTAAACTGTCATTCAAGGTGACCGCCAACACCTTCCACCGAGCTGATAACGGAGATAAATGACGATGAAAAACATGACCCTATTTACCCTCATAACCATATTGTTAGCAACGCCTGTTTTCGCGGGCAATGGCAATATCAAAAGCTACAAAAAATTCCACAAAACTCACTACTCAGGTAAGCATGGCAACGTTAGCTATGACTACGCTAAAGTCATTAAAGCTGAGCCCATCTATGAGACTGTCAGTCGAACTATACCTCACCAACAATGCTGGCACGAGACAGTACGCTACCAAGAAGGTCATTCAAACTCACCTACGGGTGCCATTCTCGGCGGTTTAATCGGCGCTGCGATTGGCAACGAAGTGGGCCATCGTAAACGCAACAAACAAGTCGGTGCTGTCGCTGGTGCACTATTGGGAGCGAGTGTTGGCCATGATTTAGGTCGACGCGAGGGCCACTCCCGTTACGGCACAGAGCAGCGCTGCGAAACTATCCACGATACGGTGTATGAGCAACAGTTAACAGGCTACCAGGTTACGTATAAATATAAGGGAAAGCGTTACAGCCTTTGGACAGACCGCCATCCTGGCGATCGTATTAAGGTGGAGACCACCGTCAGGCCTATTTTTTAGCCAACCATCTAGATTAATCAGTTGTATCGGCAAAAAAAGGTCTAGAACTGTTATTCTCGAGCCAAAGTAAGTAGCATGGGCAGATACTTTTTTCGAAAGGCAAACCGTAATTAAGCAAACATAGTGAGGAACAACAGGTGTACTTACGCAAAGTAAAGTGGTGTTCACTGCCCGTGTTACTAACCCTACTAACAACGTTATGGCTATATCCTGTAACCAGTTATGCATTGTCCTTACAAGAAGCCATACATCAGATTAAGACAACCTATTCCGCCAAAGTATTAAAGGCAGAAACAGTCAATTTGAATGGTAAGAAGCATTATCGCATCAAATTTCTGACCAAAGACCGAAGAGTTAAAAATGTGACGGTTGACGGTAATACCGGCGATATTATTTCTGACCAAATGATTAATAGGCCGAGGCAGAAGTAGGGGGGAACATGTTGTGCGTATTCTACTGCTAGAAGATGAACCCAACTTACAACGGCAACTTAAACATGATTTGCAGAACGAAGGCTATAGCGTAGATTGTGGTACGGATGGTCGTGAGGGGTTGTACCTTTTTAAAGAACATAACTATGATGTTGCCATCGTTGATATTGGCTTGCCACACATTAATGGCGTTAGCGTTATTGAGGCGGTACGCGCAGAGGGTAATAGCGTGCCAATTATTATTTTGACGGCCCGTGGTAGTTGGCATGATAAAGTGATCGGGCTTGAAGCAGGAGCAGATGATTACCTAGTAAAACCATTTCACTTGCCAGAGTTGTTAGCCCGGCTTAATGCACTACTGCGACGTGCCGCAGGCAAAGCATCGCCGCTTCTCACCGCCGGACCGATTGCAATGAATAGTACAACCCAGGAGGTTTGTCTTAATAACATATTGCTCGACCTGACCGCTTATGAATACAAAGTATTGGAATATTTTATGCACAATCCAGGTGCTGTGATCTCTAAAATTCGATTAACTGAACATATCTATGACCAAGACTATGATAGAGACAGCAACGTTATTGAAGTATTTGTCGGTCGTTTGCGGAAAAAGCTCGATCCCAATGGCGAGCTTAAGCCGATTGAAACCCTACGTGGCAGAGGCTATCGCTTTACGCTAGGAATAAACAATTAACAAATCAGTTATGTTAGTCAACAAAACAATGGCGACTTTATTGCTGTCTTCATTGCGCGGCCGGCTCTTGTTATCAGTGACACTAGTTTTAGTGATTTTTCTACTAGTCACCGGTGGTATTCTACAAAAAGCCTATCAAGTTAGCTTGAAAACAAGTATTGAAGCACGACTGCAAGCCCATATTTATGGCCTACTCACAGCTGCGGATGTCAAAGCGACTGGTTTGGTCATGCCAGATATCTTAGCTGAGCCACTATTTAATCAAATTAGTTCAGAGCTTTACGCTTTCGTCATCGATGAAACGGGCCATGTTGTTTGGCGTTCAGTTTCTTCCACAACCATAGAGATACCCGTTTTGTCCCACGTTGACATTGGTCAGCGATATTTTTCAGCGCTTGAAAGCTGGCATTATAATGACTACTTCTATTTATCTTTCGGTGTGTTATGGGAATTAGAAAATGGTAACAATAGCCCGTTGCAATTCGTTGTGTTGGAAAATCAACATCATTACCAAGAACAGCTCAATACATTTAAACAGCAATTGTATTTTTGGCTAGGTATTATGTCGATTGTACTTATTATCGTCACACTAATAGTCATGATGTGGAGTATAAAACCAATCGCTCAGATGCAACGGGATATTCAGGCCATCGAGACCGGCGCCAAGGATAAGCTAACTGACACCTATCTCGCTGAACTTGATGGCGTAGCTGATAATATTAATCGTCTTATTGTCAGCGAACGGCAACAACGTAAACGATATAAAGATAGGATAGGGGATCTAGCCCATAGCCTAAAAACGCCGGTGGCTGTCTTACAGGGGCTGACACGAAACACACATGATGAAGCCACAATTCAAGATACATTGTTAGAGCAGACGCAACGCATCAATCAAATTGTTAACTACCAGTTGCAACGTACTGTCACGGGCACTCAGAGTTTAGCAAATATTGCTCTACCCGTTAAACCACTTGTCAGTCGAGTGGTAACGGCACTTGATAAGGTTTATAGCGATAAAACTGTGTTAGTTGATATTGAGATCGATGAGAGTATTCAATTTTTCGGCGAAGAATCTGACATTCTCGAGATTATTGGCAATCTTTGTGACAATGCTTACCGACTGTGTTTATCGCGTGTATCTATTTCAGCATGGCCGCAAGCCAATGAATCTCGTCGTATTGGTTTGCGGGTGGAAGACGATGGCTCAGGAGTAGCATGCGACAAGCGAGAGCTAATTTTACAGCGAGGCGTAAGAGCTGATTCGCTCAATCCAGGGCAGGGTATAGGGTTAGCCATCGTCGCTAATATTGTCGATAGTTATGGTGGCGTGATTAAAATTGAAACCAGTTCACTAGGCGGCGCTTGTTTTACCGTTGTTGTTTGAATTTGTCGATTAAAACTATTGTCTAAGACTATTATTTAAAAATATTCATTGTCTTTATGAATATTACATTGTCGCTTTGTAGTTTAAAAACGTTGTTTAAAACGCACTAGCAAATGGCTACTTTGGAAAATTATCCGCTCATTAACGCCTCGGCAAGACAAAAACCAAATAGGGATAAACTTCAAATAGGTAATAGCTATATCAATAATCAACAATAAAATCATCAAGCATAGCTTCTTCTTTTTGTAAAAAACAACCCAGTCTGAATACCCCCTAGTCAATATACTAACCATCGGAGCAACTCAAATGATGGCGCAACTTTCGCAACGGCTATACCGCTGTGATATTGAGTTTAACTAACAATTTTCCAACACCGAGCCATGAACTGTAGATCTTTTACTTTTATGGTACCGTCGCCTTACCTATTGATGGCTTGTCCGCCTGGTGAAAGTTGAAATGTCATATATATTTAGTTCACAGGTTAATACATAAATTTTTCAATAAGCGCTCATTCAGCGCATGGATCTGTCAATGCATAAAGGTATGTACGTAGTATTTGCAGTCGTTATCGGCATTCTTTTGCTCGAAGGTTTCAGACCAACCAAAATGCATTCCGCCAATATAGACCAATCAGCATCACCTACAAACGAAAATCCCATCAGGATAGCCCGCTATTATTCGCCAGGCATGTATTGGATAGACATTGCCAAACAAAAAGGCTGGTTTCAAGAAGAAGGTCTCAGCGTCCAATTCGTCGATACTAATTCAGATTACTACTTAAGTATTCAGCAAATGGCAAATGGCGAGTTAGTGGACGTACATACATTTGCGTTATACGACATGCTAATGTTTAATATCCAGGGCACCGACTTGGTCATGGTGGTTAATACAGATAACTCCTTTGGCACCGAGGCTATTGTTGCCCGTGAATCAATATCGTCGATACATGAACTTAAAGGTAAGACCATTGCCGTAAGTCAAAATTCCTATACCGAATATATTCTTGACGTCGCGTTGAGCGAGTCTGGCCTTACACTGAATGACGTAACATTGATAGATCTGCCAGCTGTAGAGCGTGGTACGCAGAGTTTCATTGAGGGCAAATATGATGTTATTGTCACGTGGGAACCTTATGTTAGCGTAGCCATGAGCAAAGGAGGGAGCCACTCTCTATTCGATACATCGCAAATAAAGGGGATTTCACCGAATGGACAGGTCTTTCACCAACGTTTTCTCGATGAACGTCCAAACGATGTGCAACGGTACGTTAATGTATGGCATACCACTACCGAATATATTAAAGAACATCGACAAGAAGCCTATCAAATTATTGCGGATACTTATGGCACGACATGGGAAGACGTGGCAAAGCTTGAAAGCTTCGATAAGATTCTTGATCTAGAACAAAATCTAGCGACATTGGCATATTCCAACGAATTGCAGTCTTTGCACGGTACTGTTAGAAATATCAATCGATTTATGATTAATCGCGGTATCACCGACAAGCGATTAGATAGCAAAGTCTTAATTGAACGGTCTTTTATTGAAAGACTGGGTCACACCTTAGTGCAGAATTAGCAAGAGAATAACAAATGTATCAACTATCGAGCCGATTCTTTGCGTTGATCTCACTTTGCCTTGGTACACTAGTAATAGTGGGCTGGCAACTTAAGCTGCCTATATTGACTCAGCTACATCCCTCAATCGCACCTATGCCATATAACACAGCACTCTGTTTCTGCTTATCCGGCTTAGCACTCTTTTGTCTGTATCAGCGGTATTACAAGTTACCCATGATGCTGGCAATAACATTGTTACTATTCAGTCTTCTAACATTAATTCAGCACATTTTCGATTTTAAATATGTTATTGCTGGGTATGTCATTACGTTACAGCAAATGACCGCAAGTTCTGCTGCCTGTTTCGTTCTTTTCGCTATTACATCACTTGTTTTAATATCACCAAATCAAACGCCTTTAAGGTTGTTGACCAGCACTTGTAGTAGCAGTGTTATCCTTGGTTTTAGTATAATAACTTTGTTCGACCATGTTACTGGGTTGGTACCGACCTTTGGCTGGGCGGTGATATTACAGATGGAAGTACATACCGCCGTCGTTTTTTGTATATTGGTCGGTTCAGTGCTGATATCCAACTGGCAGAAACTAAGCAATAGCAAATATATTAACCATTGGCTAATGTTGAGTATTGCGCCTTTGGTGCTGACTATTGCTGGTTTTCTACAGTTAGCAATGACAAGCGAGAAGAGCCGAAGTCTGCAGAACATCGCAGACACGGAGGTTCAATTGATGACCGCCGAGCTTTCTTTGGAAATGCAGGATATTGCCAATGCCATGGCCCGCATGGCAGAACGTTGGTTTATTGTAGGATATGAGTCTAGAGAAATTTGGCAGGTCTATGCCACAGCCTATTATTTAGATTTTGATTCGTTGCTTACGATCGAATGGATTGACAAAAACAAAATAATAAGATGGGTAGTGCCTAAATATGGTAATACGGCACGTATCAATAGTAGTTTGGCGGAAACAAATCCCGTCATGAACGCCTTACAACAATCGTTAAATTATCGTATTTACTTTAGTGAACCAATGGCGCTAAGTAATGATAAATATGGCATCTTGCTGCTATCACCATTAATGGAATCAGAAGAATTTTCCGGTTGGCTGAAGGCATCAATTGATTTAGATTACTTAATGCAAAAATACGTTAAAAAAGCGCAAGAGATAGGTCTGGATATTCAGTTACAACGGCGAGACGGTACCGTGTTATATCAGTCAAGCCTGCAGTTTCAGAAGCCAGTAATTTCATCAGCAGCAGCGTTAGATATTAATGATCAAGATTGGAATTTAGTAGTTATTGCAACGCCCGAATTTTTTAATATTCATCACTTGCCGTTACAAACCACGGTTTCCCTATTAACTCTGCTGCTATTGGTGTTAATTATTTGGCTTATATTTCAGCTTATAGAACAACGCACCCAGGAGCATAAAATTTCCATGCTGCATGGGCGCCAATCGGCTGCTTTAAATACGATGTTAGATGGACTGATTGTGATTGATAAAACGGGCATCATCCAGGAAGTCAATCGGGCGGCTGAAGCCATGTTTGGTTTTTCTCAGGAGGAACTATTGGGACAAAATATAAACTGCCTTATGCCTGCACCTTATCGAGCTGAACATGACGGTTATCTTAAACGCTACTTGGAAACGGGTGAGTCAAAAATTATTGGTGCTGGGCGAGTATTACGCGGCGTTAAGAAGAATGGTGAAGAATTTCCTTTGCGTCTTGAAGTATCGCGAGGAGAAGTCTTCGGTGAGATTTTTTTTACTGGCGTTATCGATGATATGTCATTACAAGTTGCCTCTGAAAGTATGCTAGCGGAAAAAGAAGCCTTGCTCGATACCGCCATGCAAGCTTCTGCCGCAGGTATTGGAATAGTTGATGCAGGAGGTGGTTTTGTTGATGTCAATGAAAGCCTATGTACCTGGTTAGGTTATGATCGTAGCGACATCATCGGTAAATCGTTTAGTTTTGTGGTACCCGAATCAGAAAAAGAAGCAATTAATCAACTGATGCAACGTCTATATGAAGGGGAAAAGGGAGCAGCCGGTTTGGAGCA
>JANQMK010000012.1 GCA_028280085.1 Pseudomonadales bacterium | reverse complement strand
GCAATCAGCGTTAGTTGGGGCTCCACCAGCGCTAGGCCCTTTTCTATCGCGGCAATGGTGATGCCGATGGTGCAATCACTATCTAAAAATTCATGCCAGCTGCCACAGGCGGTGGGAGCAACATTGATGCGTTCCAGTAGTTCCAGCATGGTTTCCCTGCGCCCGGCAGATTCAGCACAGAATAACACCCGCGATGTACCTGATATAAGAAAAGATTCGATCTTATCTAACGGGTTTTCTTGGCGTGCCTCAATAGCTAGGTCTGGTGTTTGTGTGCAATTAAAGTTTTGATAACCGGCTTTTTCGTCTTGCTTGCTACTGCATAAATCAATACGACAGTATTGCTTGAAATGGCGAAAAATTTCTTCAATGGGTAAAAATACGTGATGTGGAGGCAGCAGCGGATATTCTGGGTTAACTCGCCTATCTTCATAGCGATCATTGATCTCGTTCCATAACTGCTGAGCAGAATTATTGATATCACCGGTTGTCAATATCAATGTGTCTGTTGGTAGATAGTCGAACAAAGTGCTCGCTTGACCGAAAAAAAGCGGCAAGTAATATTCTATGCCTGCCGGCGCGATGCCATTGCTAATATCTTGATAAATCGGACATCGACGATAATCCACATTAAAGTTATCGTGCCAATTTTGTCTAAATGTAGCAATGCCTTTATCATCTAAAGGGAATTCTTTCGCTGGCAGCAGACAAATTTCTTCAACCTCGGTAACGGTGCGCTGTGTTTCAGGATCGAAGGTTCTTAATGTTTCGATCTCATCGTCGAATAACTCTATGCGATAGGGGACTACACTACCCATAGGGAATATATCCATAATGCTGCCACGTACCGCAAATTCCCCGTGTTCGTAAACTGATTCCACACAGCGATAACCGGCGGCTTCCAAACTGCTCCTCATATGATCGAGATTAAATGATTGCTTGACTGACAAGACTAAACTATTGCTGTGAATATAGCTTTTAGGTGCCAGGCGATGCATCAATGTCGTAATAGGGACGATTAGCAAGCCTTGTTTAATCTGAGGTAAATGGTAGAGGGAGTGAAGGCGTTGCGAAATAATATCTTGGTGCGCTGAAAAAGTGTCGTAAGGCAAGGTTTCCCAATCGGGAAATGTCAGTATATTGGGACCCTGTTGGTTTAGGTGCTGTTGCGTATCATCTTTCGTGGTGCGATCAAGAAAAAAGTACAAATCTTGTTCTATTCTGTTGGCTGCGGCAGTACTGGCGGTAACGATGAGTGTTAGACTGGGGTGTTTTTGAGCGGTTTTAGCCATGGCTAGGCTTAAGGCGTTGCCAGAGAGATTACCCCAGTGTTGTTTATTGCCAGGTTGGTAACGAAATTCGGGATCAAGTGGGTTTAATAGCGACATACCGGCTCTTCTATTACAACTGTTATTTTACAGCTACTATCTACAGCTATCATAATTACAATGATTACAACGGCTTTATTTTAAGTTGTAGTCGGACACCATTTGCCAACTAGGTGCTGTTTTGTAAGGGGGGCTATTTTACCTGCATTGGCGGCAGGGGCAAACTCTTTAGCGGTGATTAGCGCAAGTAGCTGAGATGACTCGTTGTTGGCGTAGTTTAACTAAGCATCATCTCATCGTCATAGGCTAATGGTAATTGGATAGTAAACGTCGTACCTTGACCAGGTGTTGAGTGTACTTCGATGGAGCCGTCGTGATGTTCAGTAATGATGAAATAAGAGACTGACAGCCCCAGTCCAGTACCTTGTCCGACTTCTTTGGTTGTATAGAAAGGCTCGAAAATATGAGAGCTGATAGACTCTTCCATGCCGGGACCATTATCAGTTATCTCGATGATCGCGTTATCATTGTGTTGATGTACTCGAACGGTAATACTGGGATCGACAATAGGTTCGTTGTGGTGGGCGATAGCCTGACTAGCGTTTTTAATTAAATTGAGTAATACCTGCTGAATCTCAATTGGTGAGCAAGGCACTGATGGCATGTCATTTTCAATATCTTTTATTATGCGAATGTGCTTAAATTGCAATTCGGTTTTAAGCTCAAAAGTGCTTGATGCTAACTCCAGTACTTGCTCTATCAATTGCTCCATATCTACTGCGATACATTCTCTATTAGTACTGCGGGAAAATTCCAGCATGTTGGAAACAATCTTGGCTGCTCTTTCTCCTGCTTCTTGTATGCTTTGAATAAACTTAGTAATGCGCCTTTTTTCAAGATATTGTTGTATTGTTTCAATGTTGGTACCTAATTCTTCGGCAGTTTCGTGATTTGCCGCTAATTCATCACTCGTACGACGATAGATGTTCTGAGTGCCCTGTAAAATAGCGCCTAGTGGATTATTGATTTCATGGGCCATACCAGCGGCTAGTTCTCCTAAGGACATCATTTTTTCATTTTGAATCATCATATTTTCTAGTTTGATTTTCATGGTGATGTCGTCAATGCGAACAACTGCACCTGATATTGCTTTTGAACTATGAGGGTATATAGCGACATTACAGTATTCGGCGGCGCTGCCTCTCCCCGTTTGCACATTTTCTCGGATGCGAGGTTTGCCTTGCTCAATGACATGGCCAATGGTTTTTGGCGATATATTGAGATTAGGATATATATCTTGAATGTTACTGTGCAATGCATCTTCTTTACTGATACCGGTCGATTCACTTGCTCTAGCGTTCCAGTGAGTAATTTGTCCGTCGGGTGTAACACCGATCAGTACACATGACATAGAATCTATCATACTGGTGAGGTAAACCTGAGTCTGGTTTAACAGGTCTTCCGTTGCTTTGTGTTTTGCTATTTCTTCATAGAGTTGATCGTTGAGTGTTTTTAGCTTGTCGGTACGTTCAATGACGCGGTGTTCTAATAGCTGGTGTGATGATTTAAGCTCTTTTCTGGCTCGTTTATATTTAATCCGACTCTTCTGAATACCTAGCATTAATACCGTTTGTAGTACCAAAAGAATACTAATAATGGTGATTAACCGGTTTTCTTTTTCAAGTGCTATCTGCTGAGTTTGGACGGAAAGCTGTTGAGCTTTAGCGCTAGCAGATAAATTGTCAGCTGCTAGATTGACTGAGTAGGTAGTTAGGTAAGTTAATGTAATAAGAGATGTTATTTTTATTTTATCATGGCAGCTGGATATCATGTTAACTAGTAGATTAAGCATTATTTTTATTTTCTCTGCACGGATTATTTTGGTTGAATAGTGGTCTTTTAAGGGTGTCGTTGCGTTTTGGTAATGCCATCTTACTCAATAATGTAGCGTGCCTTCAACAAACGGCCTAATTGAGTTGAACTGTATAGCGGTTAGTTCGTTCCATAGCTAGCTGTTGATCATATAGCTCGACTTATTCCTATTGCTACGGAAAAATTGCTACAGAAAACGATATGCTTTTTGTGCTAATGATATTAAAGCGAGAGTGATGGTAAAGTGGGATAGTGTTAGCCGTAGATCGCAAGAGGGGTGAACTTAGTGTTGCCCGGTGTATTACAACTGACTATTTTTAACACTGATCTTGTGAATGAAACCACGATAGGCAGACTCTCGTAGTAATCGGGTTGGTGCCTACACTGCTATTATAGCGCTTGCGTTATGAGCCCTAGGTTAACGATAGTTTAACCTAGGGCACTATGACTAGGGGTACCGTAGTGGGACTAGGGATACTGTACTGGATAGTTTGCCATGGCCCGGCCAAAAGAATCCCGTGTTTTGATTTGCTGATACCAACGCCCAATATTCGGGTATGCATTAAGCGTTAAGCTAGTGCTTTCATGGGTGTGAACAAAACTAAAGGCAACAATGTCGGCAATTGTTAGCTGATTTCCCGTGAAAAAAGTGTCGTTAGCCAGTTGTTTGTCTATAATGGGCATCTGCAGGTCTAGGTATTCTTGCGCTTCAATGAGTGGTTCTTTTCTGGGAGGGTGGTCAAAAATTTTGGGGCGTATCGCTTCCTCAAAGAAAAAAACCCCCATCCATTTGCCGGCGTGATGTGCCACCATATCAAGCCATTGGTCAATCAATGCTTTTTCTAACGCGTTGCCTTGATAGAGTGGTGATGCGTGTTTGACTGCGAGGTACCGACAAATTGCGTTACTTTCGAAGAGATAATTACCACTGTCATCGATTGCTGGCACCTTGCCTAATGGATGCATTTGCATAAATTCAACTGTTTTATGTTCTCCATTGGCGAAATCTACTTGGATAAACTGATAATCTAAACCGATTTCTTCTGCCGTCAACAGAATCTTGGTTGTATTTAACGTTGGTATACCATAGATTTTTAACATGGTGCTGTTCCTTATATAGTCTGTTAAATCTCGCATGTTATAAAGTGAATAGATTTGACAGAACGATGGTCTTACCTATTATTTTCTGAATAACATATTTAACTTATCAATACAACGAGTCCATCCATGTTCATGCTTGTTACAGGCTTCTTCCGATGCCAGTTTTTCATGCTGTAGTATGATCTCGGTCCCATTACCTTTTTTGACAAAGTCAACGGTCACCAAACTGTCGTAGCGATCAGGACCTTCCCAGCCCCAAGTGTATACGAGGCGTTTATTGGTTTTTACTTCAACATATTCTCCGGTGACGGTCGCCGTATTTTCATCATCTGGATCAAACATACCTATTTTAAATTGGCCACCCACTCTAAGATCAACTTCAGCAATGCTAACCGACATATTACCCGGCGCATGCCATTTTTTCAGTTGCTCGGGCTGAGTCCAGGCTGAATAAACGGCTTCAACCGATGTCTCGAAAAATCTCTTTATTTCAACTTTTGTCGCTATTGTTTCCATAACAGAACCCTCTGTGGTTTGCTCGCTGTTAACGTGATAAAGCTAATTTTTGTTAATATCTTTTTTTGATTTTAGATGAATATCTAAAGCATCTAATTGGCCGTTCCAAAGCGCGGTATACATAGAAATCCACTGTTCTGCGCTA
>JANQMK010000426.1 GCA_028280085.1 Pseudomonadales bacterium | reverse complement strand
CTAGGTGTTTCTGGCGCGGGCGTTTCAGGTACTTCAGGCTCAGGCGTTTGGGTCGTGGTATTACCGGAGGGTTGTTCTGGTGCTGGTGCGGGGTCACTGCCTCCGCCACCGCCGCCGCCACAAGCGACAATTGAAGAAACTAAAACAGACAAAGTGCATAAACGTAGACTACGAAGTACTTCCACAGAAATCTCCCAATCACTGAAATGGTTAAGGTTTTTCGTCGCTAGCAGACAAAAGAGCGAATGTTATCGTTATTCAGTATTTTCTTATAGTAAATATTGATCAAATATTAACACGTAAGAATAAGCGGTGCTATACGCCATTAGTTATATCTTGACGTGATTGTGAAACAGTTTACGTTGAATTCTGGGTCAACAAAGGCGTCAACTGGGAGGGTTATTTTATAGATTTGGGTACATTTGGTTGAGGTACAGAATCTAGCGCGCTTGTTAACGTTAAAGCTAGATCGTGTTAACGATAATACTGAGCACCAGGTCTCACTTTAACTGGCATGTTAACTGCTAATGAACGCTAATGGACCGCGACAGTAACTGGCTATGGAGCGAAAGCGAGTGAGTGGTGAGTAGTTTATAGGCTTATTTAAACTAGCTGCCAATATATAGTCGGCGAAGATTCCTATTTTCAGGAAATGAGATACTATGTTGTCTCAGAATTGAGAAAGCCCCTAATCGAGAAAGACCTTATACGTGTTAGAGGAAGTACCAGCAATATGAGACGTTTAAATATCATCATTATTGATGATGAGCCCGCCATTCGCCAAATCTTAGAAAGTGTTGTTACCAAGGCCGGTCATACTGCCACATTAGCCGAAGCGGGCGAGATTGCATACGAGCTGTTGGGCAAGGGTGGTTTTGATGTGGCCCTGTGTGATATCCGCATGCCTGGGATGTCGGGTATAGAATTGGTAGAAAAAGCACGGTCACAAGGTATAGATACAGCCTTTATTATGATTACGGCATTCGCTTCTGTCGATAGTGCCATCGAGGCTATGCGTATAGGTGCCTACGATTATTTGGTTAAGCCAGTGCGTCCTGAGGAAATCCTCCGTCGTTTGGAACAGCTCGCAAGTGTATTGGGCATGAAAGCCGAGAATCAGCTGCTGCGCCAAGAGATTAAGAGTTATCGTAATGGTCAATGTGAGCTGGACTCACCAGCTATGCAAAAGACTAATAGCTTAATGAAGAAGGTGGCGATTACTGATAGTACCGTACTTATTACTGGAGCGAGTGGTACAGGTAAAAGCGAGATGGCAAAACGCATTCATGAGCAGAGTCCACGCGCGAATGCGCCTTTTATTAGTGTTAACTGTGGTGCTATTCCCGAAAATCTACTGGAAAGCGAATTCTTTGGTCATACCAAAGGCGCGTTCACCGGTGCTTCTAAAGCCAAACGCGGGTTATTTCTGGAAGCTGATCAAGGTACGATATTTCTCGATGAGATTGGTGATTTACCACTACCGCTACAAGTAAAACTATTGCAGGTGCTTGAAGAAAGGCAAATTCGTCCATTGGGTAGTGAAACCGTGCGACCCATTGATATTCGCGTAATAGCAGCCACCAATCATGACTTAGAAGCGATGGTCAAAGATAAGCTTTTTCGCGAGGATCTCTATTTTCGCCTCAACGTTTTCAACCTTGTTATACCGCCACTTTCGGAAAGAAAAGAAGACATTATTACGCTAGCAATGTATTTTGCTGAGCAACTGCCGGAAAAACTAGGCCTGCAAGGCCGATATGAACTGACCGCTGAAGCGCTTGATAGTTTGTGTCATTATAACTTTCCTGGCAATGTGCGAGAACTGCATAATATTATGTCACGAGCGGTGGTTTTAGCCGATAACAGAGTTATTGATATAACTGATCTGCCTGATACATTGGTTTGTAATACCGATGCCGTGAATGATAATGCGCTTTTAAATCCCGATGAGCAGAGCAAACATGAGCGAGATATAAGAGGTTCTTTGCGCAAGCGTGTTAAGGAGTTTGAGCGACGTGTCATTCTCGATACGGTTGCTAAGTGCGATGGTGATCGTAAACGAGCGGCAAAAGAACTGGATATCGCGCTATCGAGCTTATACCGAAAGTTGGACGAAGCTGTTGTCGAATAAATGAGGTGCCTCCACTTAATTGCCGGTATGGGGCTCAGCTTTAATGAGCAGAATATCACAACAAAGTCGGTCTAGCACTTTTTCTGCCGAACTCCCGATTAACATTCTTTCCAACGGATTGTAAGATACGACACCCATGACCACTAGATTAACTAGGGTTTCATTGACGTAGCTGGGAAGGCTCTGTTCAACTTTACCCTCGCGCAAGATCAACTGGTTATTGGAGAGTGAATGAGATTCTATGAGTTGCTGGCAAGACTGTTGGTGTTTCAATTTTAGTTGCTCGATAAATGATTCATCGGGAGTAACGTAGCTATTCAATACAATATCTGTGTCAATGCTATGAAACAGCTTAAGCTCACCCGTAGTGAGTGATTGCCAGTCTAGCCCCGTTTTAATTAAACCATTTGCCAGCTGGTTATCGTCGTCATCTTCGCGCATTGCGTCGACGGCCACAGTGATGCGAGGATGATTTGGCCATAGAGAAGGTTTGGTTAGCATGAGAGGCGTTGGGCATTGACGTATTAGTTGCCAATCAGTATTTGAAAACAAGGTTCGTTTAATAGAAGGTTGGTGATTACTTTCTTTAATAACAATATCAGGCGACGCTAGTTCAATTTCATTGACCAGCCCATCAATAACTGGTTTGCTAAAGATGATTTGGGACTTCGTAATACCAGACACTAGCTCCATACTGTCGCACATTTGCTGTAAATTCTTTAGTTCCATATCCACGATGGCCTCTTTAATATCGGCTTCGGGTACGGTACCGTGTGAGCTTATATGGGGTTCAGGTAAACAAAGTAACAGGCGCACATCAGCACCAGTTAGACCGGCGATGTAGTTAGCTCTCTCTAGAGCTGAGCGGTTAGTTTGATCAGGATCAATAATGACTATAATAGTTTTCATATTTTTTTCCTTATCAACACCACTTGTCATTGACTAGCGGTGATAGTTTCAGTTTATAGCCACCCCGCTCACGGCAACTAACGGGGTAAAGATGGGTTTCTGTCCGGTTTTCTTAACGTCTCTGCTTAGTTAACGCTGCCTGTTTGGTAAGCGCAAGGTTTATGCCGTAGTTATCGTGTATACACATCAGATTATCCACTAATTGAGAAATTATTAAAGATCAATTCTTACGATTTTGAGGTAGCCATACTTTAACCGTTGTGCCGTGACTTTTTTCGCTGTGATTATTCATATCCTGATTAAAGGTCGAATCGATCTCGAGTTTACCGCCTTCCTCCTTTAGCAGTGAATGACAGAGTGATAAACCTAAACCAGTGCCTTTACCGGGTGGCTTGGTAGAAAAAAATGGTTCGTTCACTTTATTCAAATGTTCGGGGCGAATGCCAGTGCCGTTGTCATGTATTGTTAAAAGTACTGCTTGATTCGTCATCTCAGTTGCTATTTCAACAACATGCATAGGTTTACTGTCGTGACAGGCATCAATAGCATTGACAAGCAAATTAAACAATACTTGAGTGATATGATCTGGCACACCTTCGATAGCTGGGATATCAGGTGACAGTTTGGTAACAAAATCGATATCGTGATTATTTTTGTCGAATCTTAACAACCGGAGAGTTCTCTCTATTAATTCGTTGAGTGAATAAAGTTCGACGTGATTGCTGCTTGGCGTTGATAGGTCCGATACTTCGCGAGTGATATTTGTAATACGTTCAATGTTCTCTTGTACAATGGTCAATAAATTCTTGGCTGATTCTGGTAAGTCATCGGCTGCTTCGCCCCACTGTAATTCATGAACGATACCTGATATCGCCGCTAATGGGTTATTAACTTCATGTAGGATGCCACTGGCCAGGGTGCCGATAGTGGCAATCTTGTCTTGGTGGTAGTTGTATTTGCGGAGTTGCTCTAGTTCAACTTCTGCTGTTTTACGTGCTGATTGATCTGATAGTATGCCGACAAATTGAATTGCTCCCTGCACGGTAAATTTGCCGACAGAGAGGTGTACAGGAAATTGAGAACCATCTTTTCGCTGTGCCATTACGTCTCTTCCGATACCAATGATCTTAGCGGTGCCCTTACTGAGATAATTTTTTAGGTAGGTGTCGTGTTGTTCTCGGTCTGGCGAAGGCATTAGTAGACTCACATTTTGTTTAACAATTTCTTCTTCTGTGTAGCCAAACATAGCCAGTGTTGCGGCGTTAACGGTTTCAATAATACCAGCATGATTAATGATAACAATGCCGTCAACTGCTGCGTTAATCAACGCCGTAAACTTATCTTGGTCGAGTGGGGTGGTTAACATTGGTAGCTATAGTCCTGTTTTATGCTCTTAACAGTGCGGTTTTTTAACGTTGCTTTTTTTAAAAGCATATTGCAAAAGGGGGAGAGCTGTCGCCATGGTATCATATCTATTATTTTAACCCTAAGTATTATGGGGAAGTAACATTTTTTTGCTCTTTTTATCTTTGTTATTGCAGTCTTATCTAGGGGCACCTCCTCATTATTCAGAGGTACCCTAGCATGGCTGTGGTGGTTGATTTTGAAACAAATAGATTTCAGTTAGTAATTCAGGCTTAACAGTAATTGAATGACAACAAAGGCTAGGCTCAATACCATGCCGGTGACGGGCACATACATTGGATAAGATGAAACGCCTAGCGGTGTGGGGTCCTGTTTTTTGATTCTTATCAGAGCCCAGTTGACCAGAGTAAATACGATCAGTATAAGGTAACTGGTGAGTTCAACGAGTGTTAGTAGTGGCAATAATAAAGCAAAGACTAATAATAAACTAACGACTACCAGCGTCGCCACAATAGGTGTTTGGGTGGCCGGATTTACCCGGCCTAATAGAGCGGGCATCCAGCCATTATTAGCCATCCCATATAAAATACGAGAGCCCATGATGATTTGGATTAAAGCGCCATTAATGACAGCGAATAAGCAGATAATAGTAATGATAAGTGGTTTTTGTCCCGTGGCCTGTTGATAGACTAAGGCGAGAGGGGCATCGCTTTCGCTTAATGCTACGGGCGGAACAACGGCGATGGCAACAATGCTAATCAAACCGTACAATACGGTGGCAATAATGAGCGAGGCAATGGTTGCTTGAGGTAGTGTACGTTGTGGACGCTTAACTTCTTCGGCAATATTAATCATGTCTTCAAAGCCGATAAAGGCATAAAACGCAAGGAAGGCGCCAGTAAAAATACCCACGAGATGCCATGGCTGTTCTTTCCCATCAATGTTCACCGTGCTTGTATGTGAATCGGGTGGTGTGTAACTAGCAATATCGTTGGCTACCGTCATGTTAGATAGGTCGTCCAGATTAATGGCGTAAATGCCAACGCCGGCAATGATCAGTAGACCAAGGATTTCTATCGTGGTAAAGACGGCGGCCAGTTTAACGGATTCGCCGATTCCCCAGATGGCGATTAGTCCAAGACTCAGTATCAGACTAATGATGAGAAGTGTATCGGGTAATGGCATGAGTGTCTGGAAGTAGCCGGCAAAACCGTTGGCAATAGCGGCTGCAGAGGCGATGCCTGACAGTGTTAGCAAAAGGCCCACTAAGGTCGATAGCCAGTTAAGATGGAAACCTTTATATAAGTAAACCGCTTCGCCTGCGCTAACAGGATAGCGAGCCGCGAGTTCACCATAGGTAAATGCGGTGAAGCCGGCAGCGATCGAGGCTCCAATAAATGACAATGGTGCGCCGTAACCTGCGGCACCGGCTACCTTGCCGACCAAAACATAAATGCCGGCGCCGAGAATATTACCTAGGCCGTAGAAGATGAGTAGCCATAATCCGATCGAACGTTTTAGGGGTACATGGTCTTTATTGGAAGCTTGATCTGCTACATTATTTTCTAATACCATCAAGCATATCACCTAACACGTTGTGGTTACTTTGAAGGTTGTTTTAATGACTTTTTTTAGGCTGTTTGGAATCGTCTTTTTGACAGGATTCTAAGTAGTCTGCTTTCTCTTGTTGTTTTTGCTCCTGTTCAACATCCTCAATAATCTGCTTGCGTTCAAGTGCGTAGTCACTTGGGTGCTCAGTGCAGGCGACATCAACGGAATAGTTTTGTGTGAGTTGGTGGCTACACGCGCAGATTAGCAGAAAAATCGTGATGATAGACAAACGTTGCATAATGACTTTACCTCTTTGATACCGCTTTGGCAGTTTGTTTTCTATGTCTCAGTACTATTGGCCTTATTGCTATTACCCAACTCAATAGATGTGGATGCCAAAAATACAAAACCTTAAATTCCCATATTGCCTAGTGTTTGTGTTAGTTCTGCCAGCACCGCACTAAACCGTGGATGGCTCTCCTCAAAATGGATGGCGGCTTTTTGTAATGTCGAAAAAGAAGACGCTGCGTCAGTGTTAGCCAGCAGTTTTTCTATATCGTTTTCCAACGCTAATAATAGTTCCTGCTCTTCCTGACTAATAGTTGAGTGCCGTGGCAAGGTGTCTTGTAGTTGTTTGACGAGCTCTTTGATATGTTCGTTTGCCATTAATTACGAATCCTATGTATCACAAGTCCTAGGTATCACAAGTCCATTGGTATCAAGTCTATTGATATTAGATCCATTGATATCGTTCTTGAAAAATTATTGCCTTTTGCCAAAACGGGTAGCACCGGCTGACCACCTGGCTAAGCAGCATCGTCATTGTCATCGTCATTTTCAGACCCAAATACTTCTTGTAATAGCTGAGCAAACTGGCGACATGCGTCAGTGGCCGTAAATATGCCGGCCAGCGCTTGGTGATGAGTCACGATGAGACTACTGACCTTGGCTTCGACCATTAATTGCAGGGCGTGGTCTAGTCGGGTATGGGAGTCAACCAAGATCGGATTGTAACGACAGACATCACCAATAACTAAATCATCCTCCGGCTTTTGATGGCGAAATGCGGTGGCTCGCTCTATATCATGGTATGACAGAATAGCAACTATCTCGTCCTTATCCGTAATTGGCAGATGCCTGATGGCATTTTCTTTCATTAATGCAGTTGCTTTTGTTAGCGGTAAATTCGGATGAACCTGCTGCGGGAAGGGCGTCATGACACTAATAATTTTGGGGATCGATTGTCTCTTCATAGCCTTTGCCCTTATAAAATATTGAAATTACGGCGGTACAGACTGTTATATAAGGCTGAACTGCTCGTCGGTGTTTAATATCAATAACAAATAAGATGATTTAGTTTTTGGTTAACTTATTTAGCTTGTTTAACTTTAACCTTTAACCTTTAACCTTTAACCTTTAACCTTTTTACAAATTATAAAGCTGAATTTTAATGGGTTAAACCTTAATAGTTTGACCAATTCCAGTCTAAACAATAACAGCAGTGGTGCCTGCTATGTTGCGCTAGATCAAATTGCTAGGTATTGGCCGTTACGGGCTTTATTGGCATTTAATCTAATAGTCCCATAGTGTCTGTCATGAAATGATTTGCATGATAAGCAGGTGCTTGACTTGTATCAAGGCGTCCGGCTGGTATGGGCATATACTAAAAATAGATTGTATTAGATATGAGGATGGTTGGCGTGTGAAATTGCAGAATTCGGAAGGTGTTTCTCAATAATCGGAAAGAAAGTGGTATCTTTTCATTCGTTGTTATTAAGATGTGTTCATATAAACCAAGGGGGCTTTATGAAACTACAAATGCTTGCTCATAATAGTTTTGATCGAGGTAAAGTAGATATTGCTCGAGTCACTGCGTTTATTTGTCGCGAAGCGGTTTTCTTTACTGTTTTTGCCGGCGTTTTCGTGAGTCTAATGCCGTTGTTATGATATAGTTAAGCTATTGTTCTTAAACATCTATTTTGTCGCCAGCGTCAATGCGTATGGGGTAGATGGCTATGCGGCATGGCAGCGAGAACCGCTGTTAACAGCTGTGGCTACAGTTGGAGTGAATGCCGATTCATAGAAAAGTAAATCACTATCGATCTTCTTGGTATGCATATTGCCTTAGTTGGTCTAGCGATTACAAAAGACACTGACCTTTTGGATTCGCCAATTGCTAACGGAAGGGGACTATCAAGATGCTTCATTGTGTTATGTCGGACCAATCTTTAGACGTTGTAGATATCAGTGGTACTCACCAGCGTAAGCGTTCAAGCGTGACCTGCGCAGAATGCCGGTTAAATAAAATTTGCCTACCGATCGCATTGAATAGCGAAGAGCTAGACCGGCTGGATGACGTTATTCAACGTGATCGAGCACAAGAAAAAGGTGATTATCTTTACCATATGGGTGACAGTTTTAAAACTCTGTATGCTGTGCGTTCAGGTAGTTTTAAAACTTATATGGTCTCGGAATGTGGTGTTGAGCAGATTACTGGCTTTTATTTACCAGGCGACGTTATGGGGATCGATGGTGTGGCACAGGGCCGGTATACTAATCATGCTGTCGCGCTTGAGCACTCTGCAGTTTGTCGCGTTCCCTACTCTCAATTAGAATCGTTAAGCCAAGTTATGCCTACATTGCAACGGAATATATTCCGGATAATGGGCTGTGAAATCACACGTGAACAGAAAATGATGACATTACTTGGCAGTTGTACGGCAGAACAAAAGGTTGCCTCATTTTTGCTCAGTCTTTCTCGACGCAAAGCAGAACGTGGTTTATCATCTACTAATATTCATCTCACTATGTCGCGCGGCGATATTGCCAATTATTTAGGCTTAACAATTGAGACGGTCAGTAGACTCTTCAATCGGTTTAAAAAGCGCAATATTCTATCCATCGACAATAAAAGTATTGTCATTAATGATCTCGATATTTTGAGTAGTTGTGTATCACCTGAACGAGAGGCGGTGTGACGTAGCCCAGTTGAGAGGAAGTCCAGGTAAGACAAAGTTTCCACGTAAGATAAAGTCCAGCTAAATTGTAAGCCCATGTAAGTCTAACTAAATTGGCAAGGGCTTAATAGTTGGACTTGCATTATCGGGCGTATTCTCACCCTGGTTGTGTTTAAGGCTTGATAGCTGTGTAATTTTATAACCGCGCTGCTTTAACAAGTTTAGCAAGCCTTCCTCGCCTAGCATATGGCCTACTCCTACTAACACAAATTCGGTGCCCGGGCTTTGTATGAGTTTCTCGATTTGTGGTAACCATGCTTTATTTCTATTGACGAGCAGATTGGTGTAGGCTTTTGGGTAATCTCGCTTAGTTTCATCAATTACCAATTTTTCAAGGCTATCTTGATCGCCGGTTCTCCACGCCTTGACCATGTCGCTAAATATTGATTCCATTTTGTTAATATCTCTTAGCGATGCTTTCATAAATTCTTCTTCCCAGCCATCGCCCAGTTTTGATAGCACATTGATTTGATCTTCTATCGACTCCAGCTGGTTTGTGGGAATATTATCCGCCTTTGCTTTGTTGTTATAGTATCCGTCGACCCCTTCTGACGAGAATCCCAAGCGCATGAACTCCATCACCTGTAAGGTAATGACAGCCATGCCAACTTTAAACTGACTCAACGCAGTGACATCTAAACCGCGGCTTTTACTGACTTCCGCTAATTGTCTATAAGTAGTTTTAGTCAGCAAATCCGGTAATTGTCTTCCCGGTGCTGCAAGCGCCGCGCTCAGTAGTTTTTGCTGTACTTCGGGCAGTTTCATTTTATCGATATCGGTCTCAAAGTAGATTTCACTACTGGCTTGGTAGGCTTGTTCGTACTCTGCAGGTAGGGGATAGTCAACCGAACGTAGAATATGAATAGTGCCGCCGAGATAGATAGCACTGGTTTTTGCTTCTACTTTCCATACGGAGCTTTCCGCCAAAGCGGTCAGGTGAAAAGATATGCCGACAATGACAGCACTTAAGTACTTCTTCATTTTTGTCTCCAACCAAATTGTAAATCCAGCCCTTTGAGCTTAATCTCTTAAACTTAGTCCCTTAAATTTAGCTCCTTAAACTTGGCCCCTTAAATCTAGCCGCTTATTGTCGCTATAAGTTTAGTGACAACCTCATGTAACAGTTTTCTCATTTAACAACTTTCTCATGTGACGACTTTCGAGTAAAAACTTTCAAGTGACAATGTTAAGAGACAATGTTAAGAGACAACGTCAAAAGATAACCGCAGTATCAGATATAGCGGAAGGTGATTGTTCAATACTAGAAGAGTTGGAGAAAATTATCTACAGCAAGTAATAAAGCGGGTGATATGTGATCAAAGAATGCTGATCACAATAGCCAAAGAAGTAACAATAATAAGTCTTGTACAGAAATACATTGCTATTTTATCGAGACTGTATCAGTCTTTACAGAGGCCACCCAAATTACAGGCAGCACTATTTACGGGTTTAAGTAATGAATACCGAATGGCTCAACCCCTTCAATGATCCCATTACCTATGCTATACCAGCTTTTTTACTATTGTTGGTGGTAGAGTCATTTATCAATAAGAAGAAAAATTTGAACCTGTATGAAACGAAGGATTCGGTTGCTTCTATAGGCATGGGTATCGGCTCTGTTGTAGTAGATACCGGTATCAAAGGGTTGGTTTATAGCACCATGTTTTTTCTCCATAGTCATTATGCCTTATTTGATATTCAGATGACTGCTTGGTGGGCGTGGCTGTTGCTGTTATTGCTAGATGATTTTAGTTTCTATTGGCATCATCGGTTTAGTCATGAAGTTAGAATCTTATGGGCTGCCCATATAAATCATCACAGCTCACAACGATACAATTTAACGACGGCATTGCGCCAGAGTTGGGTCGAGCGGCTATATAAGTATTTATTTTGGCTGTGGTTGCCTGTTATTGGTTTTCCACCGCAAATGGTATTAACGATGATTTCCTTTAGTCTAATTTATCAATATTGGATTCATACGCAAACGATTGGTACGTTAGGGTTTTTCGAATGGTTTATGAATACGCCAGCACATCATCGTCTGCATCATGCCGCCAATCCCGCATACTTAGATTGTAACTATGGAGGAATCTTCATTATTTGGGACCGCTTATTTGGTTCCTTTCAGGCAAAGTTATCTGATGAAGAGCCAATTTATGGTATTACTAAAAATATTTATTCCTATAACCTGCTACACATCGCCTTTCACGAATATATAAATACATGGCGTGATTTGAAAATACCAGTACCTTTTGTGAAGAAATTGGGGTTTTTATTTATGCCGCCAGGTTGGAGTGCGGATGGTAATCATAGGACGTCGCGAATAGTTAAGAGAGAGGCGGAAAAAAAGCGACAGTTAACACAGTTTGATGTTTAATTATAGTATGCTCATGTATAAAGGGGCTTCTGCTACACAGTGGACTGACGCCCTTGTCAATTGCAAGTACATACAATTGACAAGGTGGAAAGATGACGATGGCATACTATATTAGTGTGCGCGAACAATTTTAAGTATTTATCGTTGCTTGCTTATGCTAACAAGTTAATTTTTACTAATTGATGGCAACTTTGTGGGCATTTGCGTCAATTTCACCTTGTTTTAGGATCGCGATAGTGAGGATGCCATCCTTTAAGTTAGCTCGAATGTCTTTTTCACTTATATTAACTGGCAATGCCAGTACTCGACGAAACGAGCCGTATGAACGTCCAATGTAATGGTAGTTACCACGTTTTTCTTCTTCTGATTGATTTTTTTCTCCCTCAATAACGAGACTATCATCCAGTACTGAAATATTAATATCTTCTTTTTCTGTCCCCGGCACTTCTAAGGCGATTTCATAAGCTTCGGCTGATTCCGTAATGTCAAGATTTGGGCTTAACGGCAAGCTAACTGACGTGGTTGGGGAATAGCTAGGATGAAACCATTGGCTAAGTTGATTGAACAGATTAGTAAATTCACGTGCAGCAACGGTATTTAATGGTAGACTGAGTGACTCTACTGGCTGAGAGAGATTTTGGTTCTTTATCGGTATTTGTTGAGATTCGTTCTGTTCTTTATGAAACCAGTTCCATGGAGCTAATTGCTTGATGTTCATATTATCTCCTTTATGATAATGGTAGAGTTAAAATTAGTGCTGGATTCACTGATGTCCGCACCCGCCAATATTATTTTTGCATGGCGGTCTTAGGATGTTCTTGATCTAAGGCAAATATCAAATGCTTGATAATAAGCAGCCGTTTAACTAGTAATTAAACTACCTTGGTGGGCGCTTTGGTTAGTGGTGAGCATGATGGTGGCTGTTTAAAAAGGCGATGTCGAGGCCATCCAATAAACCATTGGACGCTATTGTGACAATACCTAGGACAATGAGCAGTAGAGCAAAACTGTTTCTTACTAACGGGTGTTGCATATAACGTTTAAATTCACGAAAGAATACCACGTTTAATAACATAGCTGGCAAGGTGCCTAGCCCGAAGGCTAACATGATAAGGCCGGCCCAAGGTGTTTGGTTTGAGCTAACGGTCCAGGCTAATATTGAGTAGATCATACCACAGGGCAATAACCCCCATAGTAAGCCGCAACAGTAAGCCTGTTGTACTGTCTTTATAGGCATCAGGTGCCGAGTTAAAGGCTGAACATACTGCCAAACTTTGCTGCCTGCCTGTTCCAACCGC
>JANQMK010000421.1 GCA_028280085.1 Pseudomonadales bacterium | reverse complement strand
CATCCTTAGTGAAACCGAGTAAACAACAAACCTGGTCATTACACTCTTCAATAACATCGCCGATAACCAAAATACCCTCATTGGCACTTTCAAATAGAGTGCGATATTTCAGTTCATTCTCTTCTAGATGGCGAACTAGGGGGTAAGCCAAGCGATGAAAGAAAACTGAACCAATAAAAATGAGGACCAGACTCGCTACACTGGCATTAATTGCGGCATCGACAAATGGACCGCGAATCTCTTCCATATTGACTTGTGCGACAACGGCAACCCCCAAACGAGGAACAGGAGCAAAGGCGGAAATCACCTCATCGCCTTTATAGTCTGTCAGATAAGTAATACCGCTTAAGCCAGCAAACGCTCTTCGCAAAGCTTCCGCTGCAGGAACATCGGCAAACAATAGTTTAGGAATTTCGTTAGCAAACGCATCATGAAAAAAAAGTCGAAAATTCTCTCCCTCTCGCTTGGCAATAAGCAGCCTTCCCGTTTCAGTGTAACCCGCAAATTGTTCATGGGACGTTTTCACATGATCACTTATTGCTTTGTCGACAATCCGGCGTCGTGCCTGCTCATCAACATTAGGCTCTAATTTGACTAACGAGTCCAATAACCTAGCTTGGTTGTTCACTGTATCGTGCATACCATGGTGCTGTATGCTCGCTTCCGTCTTAAATAACGTAAACAAGGTGATACCCACCACGCTAACCGCAATAAGCTCCATTACCAGGGTTAAAACAAGTATTCTCGTTCTATTTTTCATAATTAGTTAGATGCCGCTCTAAACCAGCCCGTAGAGTTTTTTTCTGCAAAAACAGCGGTTAGATTGCTAGTACCGCCCTTTTCTTCAAGGCGACACTCTAGCTATCACCGGATTATTTGAACCATTTAGCATTGTATTTGTGTCTTTACACCGTATTTTTGTCGGTCCCTCCACCCATAATATCATTAAGTAATGCCTTTACATGTGATAATATGGCGACCTTGCGTGACTTGGCATACTTAATTTGCAATATATACTTAGTTTGCAATACCCTGTCTTGCTGCTTCAACACGCAAAGGTACAGCTTTCTACTTATCTTTCTACCTATGTAGATTCAATAAGTCATTGAAATGTAATTTTTAGTCATTTTTTATTGTAGACCGTTGAAACTATTAAAAATAACTACCATTATATATAGCTCATAATGCCATCTAGCCAACCAGTTGTTAAAATCCTAGTGTTTGACTCAGGTGTTGGGGGCCTTAGCATTTTTGATGCCGTCAAACACCGTTTATCTCATTGTGATCTTTTCTTCCTCTGTGACAATGCTGGATACCCCTACGGTTCAAAGACGGAAGACTATCTGGCATCGCGAGTTCCACAGGTTATCGGCAATATTGTCCCTATAATAAAGCCAGACATTATTGTTGTAGCATGTAATACAGCCAGTACCGTTACTTTACCCCTATTGCGCGAGACATTCACAATCCCCATTGTTGGCGTAGTACCTGCGGTAAAGCCCGCAGCGAAACTATCTTCCACCAACATTATCGGTTTACTGGCAACGCCTGGCACAATCGCCCGTGACTATACTCGTCAGCTTATAATTGACTTCGCAACAGGATGCAAAATCATCACTATTGGTAGTGCCGAACTTGTCGATATCGCCGAATCAAAGCTACGCGGTGACACCGTAAGTTGTCAACAAATAAAACACATTATCAAGCCATTTACCCTCGCTTGCGAGCAAAACCCACCGTTAGACACCGTAATCCTGGCTTGTACCCATTTTCCTCTACTGTACCCAGAGCTCAAAGCCGCTTTGCCTAGCAATATCAAATGGGTTGACTCTGGCGATGCAATTTCTCGTCGAGTAGAACAACTTATAAAGCTCAATATACCCATGAAAAACCAGCCGCAACATGACAAGCTAGAGTCAAGCCTTTCAGGCGGTTTGGATAATTGCCAACAACTTACAACCACAATGCCAGATAATATAACAACGCCAATGGCATTTTTCACAGAAAAGAATGCGCATTCTGAACAGTTAAAAACTGCGCTAACGGCTTACGACATAAAACATATTGAATACATAGACGTCGCGCCAACATGATATACTTCATGTTGTCAAAAGATAATTCAAACTTAATCATCTCTTTCAAGAAAAAATATTCCATACATGATATGGATAATCCATACTGAAGTGAAAACTGCTATCTGGCATGGTTAAGAGCCAATCAACCTATTATCCATCATTAGGCAATATGCCATGCCTAACCATCAGTAAACACTCATCTCAGTACAGCAAATCAACCAATGTTAAAAAATACAGCTAGGCAAAATCTAGCGAATCACATATTATTTTTATCTGAGTAATCGAGCCAAAATTTAAACAGATAAGTTCTAAACACAATTCGTTAACTATCCACTTTATTAACGGCATTAACAGACCTCTGAAAGTCGAAAAATTGCCTACTAAAACTAACAGCATTGGCCACCAATACATACACATATAAGGACAGCACTATGAAATCCCGATCAATAAAGTACGTTCCCTTAGCCGCCGTCATGTTCGCGTGTACGGTACAAGCCTCAGTGACCATTAAAATAGAAGGTACCGGTCAGTATGATACCGCTGACGCTCCACAATCTTTTTCAGTTCACAAGGGTAAACTGCTGACTAATACGTTTAGGGGCCCTCAGGGAGATCAGTTCTTACTCTTTGATGCATCAAAAAAAGAAATGGTCACTGTGAATAAAGGAAATAGTTCCTATTATGTTGTCGATCCCAATGTTGTTAAAAATGTGCAAAATAGTGCAAACCAAGCAATAACAACAGCGCAAAAAAACGTTGAAGCCCAACTAGAAAATATGACCCCCGAAGAACAGGCTAAAATGCGAGAAGTCATGGGTAACATATTTGCTAACGGTAATATCGCTGCTCAACAGACAGCCCTAGCTGAAACAACTATCAAGGAAACTGGTAGAACAGATCAAGCTAATGGGATCCGTTGCGATATCGTTGAAGAGTTTAAAAGAGGCATTAAAGTTGGCGAAATCTGTTTAACAACTTATAAAAAAATGGGCATTAAATCTAATGATTTTGAGACTATTCAAAATTTCTTCGCCTTCTTCAGAGATATGGCCAACCCTCTCATCCAGCGCAACAAACACGACATCGATCAGCAGTTTATGAGCCAAGGAAAGGTACCTGTCCGCGCAATAAAATTTGACAGTACCGGCAAAAAAATCGGTTTAACACAAATATCCGTTGACAAGTCAGCCAAAATAAACGCGGATTTATTTAACATTCCCGCCGGTTATCAAAAAACCGCAATGCCCGGCATGGACATAGGCGCCAATCAGCATAAAATGAACGATTTAGGCGATGCTATGAAAGATACTCCAGCGCCTTCGAAAGAAGGTATCATGGACAAAATGATGTCATTGCCAGATAACATCAAGTTGCCCAACATCTTTGGCGGAAATGACGGAGACAGTTAAGATGGCTGTTTATCATTAGCCTATTACACGAGTAGGTCAATTAGGGTTCGTAAATCTGTAAAATAGTATGGTGCTAGAAATAGCAAAAATATGATAAGTATAAAGTATATTGTATATGCTAGCTCAGACGAATCCTAATAGGCCGACCGTTGCGTACTATGAGAAACTTCATACATCTTGGCATTCATGAAATCCAGTCGTTTCACTAACTTACGAATTATTTGATCTTTTATTTTCTCTCTTATCTCAGCGCTGAGGACATTCAACATCGCATGGTCAATCTCCAACACAATGCAAGGTTCGGCCGATATACAACTGGAAATGCGTTTTGCTCTAGTCAGAAATGATATCTCTCCAAAGATATCCCCGGGCACGAGTAAAGCTAAGCTATCACGGCTACGTCCTTTATAAACATTGACGGAGCCAGACAGCAAGATAAATAACGTGTCAATGCTGTCACCTTCTTTGATGATTGACTCGTTAGAACCGGTCGAATAAAAGCGACCGTGAAAGGTAGCTATCAACTCCTTTTCTTCAACAGAAAATGCGTTAAAAAATTCGATACGGTCGAAAATCTCTAACGTTTTTTTTAACGCCATTGAATCTAGAATCTTCAACCAGTTGCTCCTAAATATTATAAGCAGATGGTATTAAGGAACCTCAGAATAATTAAGAGGTTCCTTAAATATAGCACTAAGTGATCACATACACAGGAACTAGTAGTAATTTTCTGCCAGTATTGCCTCAAAAATTTATCTAAGCCAATGTAACCTATCAACATCCATACCCATATCTAGTATAGGCAGAGGTATAACTATCCAAGAAATATCCCCGTTTCTATTCCCGTTCTAACAGCAACTTTTATAATATAAGAGTTAGCTATTATTACTCTCAATCATAACAGTACCCCTGCGACGCTAAGTACGGTTTAACAAACGTTGGTCAGCATTATGAAACTAATAGAAAAGGTTATCTCTGTATTGCGCCACTTGGAAAG
>JANQMK010000400.1 GCA_028280085.1 Pseudomonadales bacterium | reverse complement strand
CCAGTGCGGATGGCCTCAACCCCACGGTGGATGGCGACCAATGCGCTGGAACAAGCCGTCTCTATCGGCTCACTGCGGCCATGGATATTCAATAGATAGCTCACCCGATTAGGACCGACTGAGGCCACCGAACCCGTTGCTGAATAGCCATCTATAGCACGGTTCGCCTGAGTGATTAAGTCACCATAGCCACTGCTGGACGTACCTACATAAATAGCAGTAGCACTGCCCGAAAAGCTCTGTGCTGTATAACCAGCATCTTCAATCGTCTGCCAAACATATGTCATCAACAGACGCTGTTGCGGATCCATCAATTGTGCTTCTCGAGGAGAAAGCCCGAAAAATAATGGATCAAACTCATCAGCGCCATCAATAAAACCACCCCATTTAACGTTAGTTTTATTGTCTTCACGCTGTGGGTCACCATAGAATGCCCGCCAATCCCAGCGGCTTTCGGGTATTTCACTGATACAGTCTTTCCCCTCAACCAGGTTCTGCCAGAAGGCGTCTAGGTTGGGCGCCATTGGGAAACGACCACTGATACCGATAATGGCAACAGGTTGAGCATGATCGTGCACCTTCTTCTGTTCAGGTACCCGACGAATAAATGAGTTGAGATTCCTCCTCTGTTTTTGCTGATGCGGTTTACTCATATCACCTTGAGGTTGGCGAACATCAGCCCTGGTTACCGCTTGCTTATTGGTTTTCTTTTGGCTGGAGAGGCCTAGTTTGTTGATAAACAGTTCAGCGTAATTTGTCGATAAATAATCTGCAAAACTGGCAATGGTCGGATGCTCAAAAAACACTGTTGGTGTTAAATCTAATTGATATTCAGCATTTAACTGATTGCCAAAAGCTGTCAACGTCACAGAATCGAAGCCGAACTCACTTAACTCATCTTCAACATCAATGTCCTTCAGTGGAATATCTAACAAGTCTGATACGCCACTGACTAATAATGATTGTAGCTTGGTCAACAGCAATGCCATATCTGCCTGACCAGATGGTGCCGCCGCAGTGCTGGCTGCGCTGGGGGCAATATCGCTCTCGATTTGCCTGTTATCAGCTTCCACTTGATTGGCAAACAGCTTACGCTGAATATGAGAAACGTTACCAAACAACACCAATAGCTGCGAACAGGTCATCGATAGCGCTTGATAGAATGCAAGCAGCCCAGCTTCTGTTGTCAAGGCTTCCATACCCGTTTGCTGCTTTATCATATCCTGCGTTGCAGCATCGATAGTCATACCACCCGACTGCCATAACGGCCAATTAACTGAAAGACTACGTCCCTGTCGCTGTCCACTTGACACTAAAATCTCGCGATACGACATATAGTCATCCATAAAGCCATTGCCAGCAGCATAATCACCCTGACCTACATTGCCCAATGCGCCAGCCACCGAAGAAAATACTACAAAAAAATCTAGCGCTAACGATTGACTTGCTACATCTAAATTCACCGTGCCTTGTACTTTGGGTGCTAACACACTAGTCATTGCTGTCGAGGACTTGTTGATAAGCCAATCGTCCTGAGTGATCCCAGCGCTATGCAGGATACCATGCAAACCACCGTGATCACTGACAAGGTTTTGAATCAAGTCGCTGACTGCAGCTTGATTGCTCACATCCAATTGACGGTAGACCACTGTCGCGCCTAAAGCTTCCAAAGAGGCACAATCAGACTGTTTATCCGGGGTTAACGGAGAGCGTCCAGTCAGCACTAAAGTCACTGCGGAAGCGTTTCTTGCAATCTCTCGGGCAAATATCAAGCCCAAACCACCTAGTCCCCCCGTAATTAAATAGACACCATGACTGCGCCAAGGACTATCGCTCTGCCCTGCTGTCGGTACTGATGACCAGTCTGAGGTATAGCGCTGATTATCTAGATAGCAAATCTCATGCAGTAAAGGCGAATGGGCGCAATCTTTTAGCTTCTCGGCTATACTAACTGCGCTTTCAGTCGCCTCAGCTAAAATGAGTTGACCTATTAGCTGAGGGTTTTCTTGCCGCGCTGTCTTTAATAAGCCATTCAGCCCCCTAAAGCCTTGTCTATTCAAAATTGATTGCTCTACATCGATATACCCAAGGCTCGCATTGTCTACCGCAACATTGCCAGGAAGAACCAGCTGTATTAGTATCTTGTCCTTTGGTTTCTTCACTAATATATTTTGGATAACTTGCAACAGATCCAGTGCATAATGCTTATAGCGATCAGCCGAGCTTAACAATTCATCAGAAGAGCTAGTGCCTGTAAGTAAATGGCAATGATAACCGTCCAACTGAGCTTGCAGCGCGTCGAAGGTGAGAGATTCACCGGGCTCGCCCACTATCACATAACGCTCCGTATAATCGATATTGGGCAATGCCGATGCGGCTGGCAGTGCTCGCCAAATTGGACGCAGTAACATCGTTTTAGACTGAGGTTCACCCTCAACTGGTCGCGCAGTCGGTTGCATACGCGTAGTCGATTGCGTACTCATAGTCGATTGCGTAGTTAAGCCATGATGAGTTAAGCCATGATGAGTTAAGCCATGAAGGTTTAAACCACGGAGAGTTAAGCCACGAAGACGAACGCAGACCACTCCATCAGTATCACATAAGTCTACGTCGAGTTTTTGCACACTATCTAAGGATGAGCTTCCTGCAGAATACCGGATCCATGCTAGCATCACGGGGCAACAAAGCTTGATTATATCAGCGCTCTCCAGCACAAATGGAATACGAGGCTTTAACTGTCCACTATTGGCAAGTATTTTATTACCATTCTTTTCAACGGTACTCTCTGAGCTGAGTGTTAGCCCAATCGACGCCTGCAACGCACTGTCTAATAGGCTGGGATGGAGCACATAGTCATTTAAGGTCTCTTTTACCGTTTGTGGTAGGGTAAGTTTAGCAAGCACTTGCTGGTCACCCCGGTAAATCATGTCAATACCGCGATGGCTCCGACCATAATTCAAACCCATCGCATCAAATACCCGGTAACTGTATTCAGCAGTCAAAGGCGTGTCTGTCATATTGGACTGAAGCGATTCAATATCGAGCCGGTTATTCACATTATTGTCAGTTACATTCTTCAACTCAATCAAGCCCTGGGAGTGGCTCGTTTCTTCTCCCCCTTCTGAATCACTATAAGCCTCAAAGTGAACCAAACCTGCGTCATCATCCCACAGGCGAATATGGATATCTTTAGCTGGACTATCTACAATGAACGGCTGGGACCACACCACTTGCCTTAACTGAATTAATGTGCCCTCTTCCCATCTCTCTATGGCATTGACAGCAGCCACTCGAGCCATCTCCAAATAGGCAACTCCCGGCAATATCATCATTTCATTCACACGATGGTCCATTAAGAAAAACTCTTCGCCAGTCAACCTCGAGCTGAATCGCTGAACATTTAAATTTGATGTATTGCTGTGCAATAACGGATGAAGTTGCGTGCTGAATTGTCCTTGGGTTGCTGCCTGCTGGGTTTGTACTGCTGGCTGATTTGTCTTTATCCAATAACGCTCTTTGGCAAATGGATAAGTGGGTAAACTGACTCGACGGGGCTGTTTATCACTATAGAAAGAAAACCAATCTAGGGTCATCCCTTTGACCCATGCATCTAACAACTGATGATATTTTTGTTTCGATGCCCAATGCACGAGTGTTTGCTTCATATCATCGTCGTCAACAAAACTGGGTAATAACGTTTTATTTTGTTTCACCTGCCCTCGAAAAACATCACTTATCCCTTCTTCTCCCGCAATAAACTGAGTGAGTCTCTCGACTAATGTATCCAGAGAGCTGACTATAAAACCGAGCCGCTCGTTCATTTCTTCTCGTCCAACCTGCAACGTATAAGACAGATCGACTAAATTTATTGATAAACTTTCTTCGTGCTGAATAAAGCTCAGTAGATTCTGAGCAACTTGCACGAGTTGTTCCGGCGTTCGAGCCGACAAGGGAATCATTACTGACGGGAAGGATTCGGCAGTATTGTTGGAGATAAGCTCAGAGGAAGTCTCATACTCTTTAACAATCATATGTGCATTACTACCACCCGCACCAAATGAAGAAATCGCTGCAAAACGAGGTAGTTCGCGACCATTGATGACCGGTCGCTCCCAGTCGGTCAAGGTTTGATTAACATCAAATGGCGTTTGGTCAAATGCAATATGAGGATTCAACGTTACAGAGTGTAATGAGGGTACAATTTGCTTATGCTGTAACTGTAATAATACCTTGCTTAAACCGCTAATTCCTGCGGCGCCTTCGCAGTGGCCGATATTTGATTTAGTTGAACCAATCCGACAGTAGCCCCTAGCAAGGGTTTCATCTTGCTTACCATAGAACGCCTGACTGAGTGCCGCAATTTCTATTGGGTCGCCCAATTTAGTGCCGGTACCGTGGGCTTCCACATAACTTATCCAATGGGGCTCCACCTGGGCTTCCTTCATGGCCTGTGCAATCACCTGGCGTTGCGCTGTTACACTCGGCACACTATAGCCATTGGTTTTGCCACCGTGATTGACGGCACTCCCTAAAATAACACCATAAATATGGTCTTGGTCCGCCTCCGCTGCAGTTAGCCGCTTGAGTACAACAACGCCGACCCCTTCCCCAGGAATATAACCGTCACCACCTTCACCAAAACTTTCACAGCGTCCTTTAGTTGAAATAAACTGGCCAGCGCTGAGCATCAAGTATTTATTGGGATGAATACTAACATTTACCCCGCCGGCTAGGGCCATTACTGTTTTGCCCTGTTTTAAATCCTGACAAGCCAAATGAATGGACGTAAGCGATGACGAGCACATTGTGTCTATCGTCATACTCGGCCCATGCAAATTCATCACGTAGGATACACGGTTTGCGATACTTGCTAAGCTGCTAGTCATACCCCATAGTTGATACTCACCGTACATTACTCCAGCATAAACGCCCACTTGACCGGACAATTCACTTTCTAGGTCGGTACTCGTTGATTGCCATTGGGTTCCATTCTGTATACCACTTTGATTGAGCCCACTTTGATGCAGGCCGCTTCGGGTATAGCCTGCGTCTTCAACCGCCAGCCAAGCATGGGACAAAAACAGCCGCTCTTGTGGATCCATATGCATGGCTTCTCTTGGTGAAATAGAGAAAAACAGCGAATCAAATTCATCAACGCCAGTAATAAAACCACCCCACTTGCTAAAGTGCTTGCCTATTTGAGTTCGATCTTCGGTGTAATAAGTACGCCAATCCCAACGAGACTCGGGCACCTCCGTAATACAATCGCGACCAGCCTTTAAGTTATCCCAATAGGCAGGTAGATTTTCAGACGAGGGGTATCGACCACTGATCCCTATCACAGCAATATCTAAGGTAGATGCGTTAGAACCTGTCGGCATGAAGGGCAATATAGCGGATGATCGAGCACTGTCCGGATGTCTTACACGTCCTTGTCTTAACTGTTTAGCTGGCGGTGATATGATTGTTAAAGCCGCCTCTGTTGTATTTGAATAGCTGTCAGTATCCGCACGTTTGTCACTTTCTTCTAGTCCAAGCATACCAACCAACAACGGCCTGTGATGACCTATGAGATAATCTGTCAGTCCCACCAAAGATCGATGTTCAAAAAACAGGGTTTTTGGTAAGGAACCAAAAGTCTCTTCCAACTTATTTGTCAGCTGCATTGCTAGAATAGAATCAATACCATAACTGTCTAACGGTGCTTTAGCATTAATGTTCTGCGCAGGCAGCTTCAAGACATTCGCTACCTGGCTTGTTACATATTGCAGTGCCTTGGTTTGCAGTACTTCTTCATCAGCGGGAACATCGATAGATGTCTCTTTTGTTGGCGGTGATAATTCCTGGGCGGGACGCAACAATGCGGTCTCGGCCTCTGCCTTATTTGATGTTTTATCTAACGCGTTATTTGGCATTCCATTTAACGTATTATCTGGCACTTTATTTGACAACTCTCGCGTACTGAATCCCCGCAGGCGCACACGTACAGCACCGCTTACACTGCACACATCAATTGCTAACTTTTGCACCTCATCTGTC
>JANQMK010000041.1 GCA_028280085.1 Pseudomonadales bacterium | reverse complement strand
TTTCACCGAGAGAAGTGCTTCTCGCAATTGGTGACTGATATCACTTTCATGGCCATTTTCATCATTGTGTTGGCCATTCCCATTGCTATGCTCACTACTGTCACGATCAGCACTATTATCAATACCGTTACCCTCGGAACTGCTCTCTTGACTAACGGAGCTAGCCATGCTTTGTGATACTTTCTCAAATAAGTGTGCAGCTAATTGAGCTGCTGTCGGGTACCGAAACGCGATAGACGGTGATATTTCAACGGCCAGTTCACTTGATAGTTCTTGGAAAAACCTCAAGGCATTGATTGAATCTAGCCCTGTCTCACTGAAATTTTTCTGATCGGGAATTTCTTCAATATCGACGTCTAAGATCACCGCTAATTTATCGATAATATGATGTCTTATTCCATCCAGCGTCCACACTCTATCCAATTTGGATAGAAATGAGTTATCACTACCCGATGATTGTGATGAAGTCGAGCCATTAGCATGTCCATACCGCGTGTCCATGGCCTTAGCATAGTCAGAAAAAAATGGTCGCTGCCGGACGGCCAGATTGATAGCGGAATACTTGTGCCAATCCACATGAAATACCGTACTCGACGTCAGCGCTTGAGATAAAATACGTTCAAGGATAGCCATACCTAGCGCAGGGGGCAGCATATGCATTCCCACCGCGTCAAAAAACGCTGAATGATCATGTTTTATCGCCATACCCGCTTCTTTCCAGTCGGTCCAATGAATTAGCTGTACCGGCATTTTTTGTCGTTCGCGTATTTCTGCTAACGCATCTAGCGAAGCGTTGGCAACCGCATAAGCGCTCAAGCCATTACCTTGCATACCTTCCACAGACGATATTGACGAAAACAAACAAAAATAACGTAATGGGTCCTGTTGGGTGATATGGTGTAATGCATAAGCGCCATAAAACTTTGGCCGCACGACATCCACCAGTTGTTCGCCAGTCATATCCGACAACGGAATCGCATCAGTAGTAACCCCTGCCAAATGAAAAACACCTGTTATCGGCTGCTCAAGCTGAGGACGCACGGCATTAATCGCTGTTTCCAGTTCATCAGGCTGACTCATATTCACGCTGACGTAATGTAGAATAACACCCTTTTCCCGTTGGGCTTCAATAAACGCAGCGTATGTGGTGGCCTGGTCAAGACTCGGGTGCGACAACGTGGCATCAACGGATTTTCGGCCCAAAATAATAAATTCTTTACCGCCCTGCTCAATCAGCCAGTTCAGCAGCATAAATCCAATACCGCCAAAACCACCAGAAATTAGGTGACAACCTGCTAGCTGTAGTGGCGATTGTTGTGGAGATCTTAGTGACGATGTTAGTGGCGATGTTACTTTTTTCTCTGATAGAAAGTCCAAGCGTTGCACCAAGCGGGCATTGGTCGTTAACCTCACTTCAGATTCACCACTATTAGCTGCTAGTTCGCCATAGACTCTCTGTAGCACTCTTCCGCTAAAGCTATTGACATTAATAATAGACGAATCACATTCCGGATATTCGGTCTGTAAAAAGCTGATATACTTGCTCAACATTCTTTGCAATACATCGGGCTTATTACGCTTATCATAAGTTAGAAAAACTAACTTAATGGCCTTATCCAACAAATGTTGAATCACAAATTGCATCCAACAGTGGGTCTTTTCAGCTTCCCGGCGTAAATGTTCATCCACTTCATCATAGGACATCTCAGTCAGGTCGCGATAAGTCGGAACAAACAGGATACTATCGATGTCATCAATGTTGATTTGATCCAGCAACAACTGATAGTCAAGCTCATAACTGTCAATGACGCAATCAAAACCCGCGGTAGTGCTGGCATTTTCCGTAATCCAACACCGCTTTACGTCAGCTTTTTCAAACTGAATACGCTTTAACAGCGGGCTGTCTTCTGCTATGACTAATATCTTATTGATAGGCTGATCACTATCGGTTTCTGCTAGCGCCAGGGGCTGCCAGTTGGTATCCAGCAACCATTGATCTACTTCACTCGATGTGCCATCCACCAACTCCGGCGCGGTGACCAGCTCTCCAGATTGAGATTGGTCTGCCGATGTGCTGTCAATTATCCAGTAACGTTTCTTTAAAAATGGATAGGTTGGTAACGGCAGGCACGGATAGTCATTCGGCTCCTTATAGCCGCGGGACCATGAAATCGAACTGCCGGCAACCCAAAGCTGGGCTAACTTATCTGCGGACTGTCGTTGCAATAACTTGTCGGCGTACTCCCGATCTTCCCGTGTATCCGAGAGTTTAAAAGGCGATCGCTGTCGGTTATCTGACTGGTAATAACGTTTCTCAGCGTTATCTTCACCGTCAGCTAAATATTGTCCCAGCTGCTGCAATAAATCTGCTTTACTCGTCGTTACAAACGCTACACGATGTTTAAAAGCGGCTCGTCGCGTTTGCAAGGTATGGGCGATCGCCTCCAACTGTGTCGCCTGACTAGGGTCTTCTAAGTAAGCCAACAGATTTCTAACTTGAGCAGATAGTTGTGACAAGCGATGGGCCGACAGCGGAATAACAACAGCTGATGTGAGCTGATTTTGATCTGACGCGGTAGATTCAGCCAAGTCTGTTAGCTGCGCCTGCTCTAACTCAGTTTCATCAGGCGCCATTTTTTCTACAACCGTCCCTTCTGCTACTATCTCTTCTATAACTACGTGAACATTAACGCCTCCAGCGCCAAACGAGCTTACCCCAGCACGACGCGGTAAAGTTTTTCCATCGCGCTGCAAGGGTAGCCAAGGTGCTAAAGTCTGTTGCACATAAAAAGCAGTCCGATCGAAATCAATATTAGGATTTAACGGTCCGTGTAGTAAGGACGGCACCAACATTTTGTGCTGTAGTTGTAAAACGGTTTTGCTAAACTGCGCAATGCCGGCAGCTGCTTCAGCATGTCCTATATTCGATTTAACCGATCCAATTGCACAACAGCCGATCGCATCGGTGTGTCGATTAAAGATATCAACCAAACCTTGTATTTCAATCGGGTCACCTAGTGCCGTGCCGGTACCATGCGCCTCGATATAGCTGATCGTATCAGGGGTAATATTCGCTTGTGTTAATGCAGCCTCAATCGCTTTAGTTTGCGCGACAGGATTAGGTACTGTGTAACCTTGGGTTTTACCATCGTGACTCACACCTGTGCCTTTTATCAACGCCAAAACAGAGTCGCCGTCATTAATCGCAGCATCATATGGCTTGAGCAAGGCCACGCCCGCACCCTCACTCGGCACATAGCCGTCACCCCCCTCAGCAAAGGCATGACAGCGGCCGTCACTGGCAGCAAAGCCAGCCATACAGAGTGTCAGATACTTACTAGGATGGAGAGATAAATTGACCCCGCCAGCGATAGCCAGCGTCGCTTCGCCACGCTTTAAGCTTTCGCAGGCCAGGTGGATCGCATACAAAGACGAAGAGCAAGCGGTATCCAAAGTAAAACTTGGCCCCGTGAAGTTAAAGAAATATGAGACACGATTGGCAATCGAATAAGTTTGCGAGTTAGCAGGGAAACATGCCTTAGACTCGGCAACTTCAGCCATTAAAAGCTGATAATTGTTAAACGTCGCACCGGCGAACACGCCAACCTCTCGCGGCTCTTTTTGCCAAGTCGGTGTAATATAGCCAGCTGTTTCCAAACACTGCCACACAAGCTCAAGAAAAATGCGTTCTTGCGGGTCCATAAAGAGAGCTTCGTTAACTGAAATATTAAAGAATGAAGCATCGAAGTTCTCGACATCGGCAATAAAGCCTCCCCATTTACAATAAATACTATCTTGACGCCCTTTGTCAGGGTTAAAGTAAGGCTGGTAGTCAAACCTTTCCCGTGGAATTTCAGTAATGCAATCTCGACCGTCACATAAATTCTGCCAAAACTCGGTCAAATTATTGGCTTGGGGATAACGTCCGCTCATGCCAATGACAGCAATCGACTGTTCTATTGCAGCCGAGCGAGCAGATGAACCATTGGCAGTTTGTTGCCCAGAAACCCCAAAAGCCGAAGATAATGGCGACAATACATCTCCATGAGTAGAAGGACCACTATCCGTTGGCGATATCGAAAGTACATCGGATTTTTCAACACGAGCTTGCTCCGTGCCAGATGTTCCAACAATGGTGTCTCTATAGTGGGATGACAAATACCCCGCTAGTGCCGCTAGGGTTTTATATTTAAAGAACAAGGTAGATTCTACCTGTCCCACCCAACTCTCAATCATCTGGTTCAGTTCTGCAATAATGACTGAGTCTAAACCAAAATCGCCAAATTCAGCTTCTGTATCCAACATCCCGGCAGGGATATTGGTCACCTTAGACACCATCATCACCAAGCGGTCTAAAACATGATAGTAAATATCTGACTCATCACCATGACCATTTTTTGCCAATTCACTATCAATCAACATAGGCTCGTAACAGATAGGCTCATGACAACTATCGGCATGACTGGTCAACCTTGCTGCCGAGGCTGTTTCGCCACCTTGAACTATTTGTCTATCAGAACCACCAAAGCCCTCTCCGCCTGTCGGTAGCCAAAAGTTTTGCTTAGCAAAGGGATAGCCCGGCAAGCTTATCCTATACGGCTTGGCGTTATCATGGCACTGGTGCCAATCTATATTATTAAAGCCGCTGACCCACAATTCTAACAAGCTAGATAAATTTCTATCGCTTAGCCATCGCTCAACCTTAGTTTGCAATGCTTGATCTTTACTACAGGCTAACAAGCTTTTTCTGTTCTGTTTTGAACTGCCCGCATAGATCTCATTTTCAGCTGCCTCGTTAGCTAGATATGCTGAGAGCTTTGTGACAACGTCAGCAACAGAGGTTGCGATAAAACCTAAGCGTTCTTCCATGGCTTCACGACCAACTTGCAGCGTGTAGGCCAATCGCTGCAAATAGTTTACGTCGTCATCGTTATCTACCTCTGTTACAACAGCTAGATAGGATACAAGATCTTTAGCCCGTTGGGTTAACTGCTCCTGGGTACGCGCAGATAGTACAATTGCTTGCTCCTCAACTATCGCTTGACGAGAAAGTCGATAGCTATTCTGCTCTAGCTCATACTCTTCTAAAATTACATGTGCATTGGCACCGCCAGCGCCAAACGACGAAAGGCCCGCTAACCGAGGAATTTCTTTGCCATCTACCACTAGCCGTTCCCAGTGTGTTAGCCTACGATTGACAACAAATGGAGTCTTCTCAAAATCAATATGTGGATTCAATGTATCGGCATGTAAACTTGGCACCAATTTTTTATATTTCATTTGCAGGATAACCTTGGCCAAACCAGCCATACCTGCAGCCGCTTCTAAATGTCCTATTGAAGACTTTACCGATCCAATTTTACAAAAACCAACCTTGTCAGTATCAGCCTTAAACGCTCGTGTTAGGCCGGTAATTTCTATGGGGTCACCCAACTCAGTACCCGTACCATGAGCCTCAACATAACTGATTCTGCTCGCGTCAATACCAGCTTTATCTAACGCACGACGGATCAGCGCAGCTTGGGCAACCGGGTTAGGCACCGTATAGCCGTTTGTCTTACCGTCATGATTTACCGCAGTGGCACGAATAACACCGTGAATAATATCTCGATCATTCTCTGCTTCGGTAAGCCGTTTGAGCAATACCACGCCTGCACCCTCACCGGGAACAAAGCCAGCACCGCCTTCACCAAAGCTCTTACATTTGCTTCCATCTGCGAGCATTTGCAGCATACACAGATCAACATAACTCGACGAATGTAGATAGAGATTAACACCGCCAGCAAGGGCCAGGCGACACTCGCCACGATAAATATGCTCACAGGCCTCATGTATCGCCGTTAACGACGATGAACACATGGTATCGATAGGCATACTGGGACCACGCACGTTCAAAAAATAGGATAGCCGATTCGCCAACGAGCTAAACGAAGTATGCGGTATAATTCGCTGTTCACTGTGTCGAAACGTTGGTCGATAAAGATTAAAACCGGTTTTAGTGATGCCAGCAAATACACCAACCTGTTGCTGAAAGTCTTCTTTTAACATAGTACGGGTGTAGCCAGCATCTTCCAGTGCATTCCAAGCGACCTGAAGAAACAACCGTTCTTGAGGATCAATTGCCATGGCCTCACGCGGCGAGATACCAAAAAACAAAGGGTCGAATTGGGCAAATCCATCGACAAAGCCACCCCACTTGCTATAACTCATGCCTTGCTGTAGGGCAAATTTACGATCTTGCTCATAAAACCCTTCTAAAGGCCAACGCGAGGATGGAATTTCTTTGATACTGTCTTTGCCCAACATCAAGTTCTGCCAGTAGCCCATCAAGTCTTCCGCACCAGGATAAATACCACTAATACCGATAATCGCTATAGGCTCAGCTACTGACAAACTGGACGTCTTCACATGCCGCACAGTCGAAGAAGCCTCACGCAATGAAGTTAAGGTTGGCATCTCTTGGTCTAAGCTAATACTAGAATGACCAACAGGTGATGGTGATTCTATCTCAGCAGAATTAACTTCATACAAGCCCGCCCAGGTAGCACACGCCGCCTGATGATGCTCTACAAAATAGCTAGTCAGTTGATCTAATTGCTGATACTCGAAAAAGAGCGTTTTGGACAACTCACCAAACACGGATTGCAGCCGATGATTTAGTTGAAAAATCATGACTGAATCAATGCCGTATGATTCAAGTGCTTCAGTTTCATCAAGTTCAGCAGCTGAAAGCTTAACAACGTCACTAAATAGTTGTTTCAGTCGGTCCAGAGTTTTGTCATACAATATCGCCATATCAACATCTACAGCGGGTAAGGAAGCCTGACCAACCTGGCGGACATCGGGCTGATGAAAAAACCCTTGTATTTTGTTAAGTTCTCCGGCAACCACCATTACCTGAGGTGACTCCATGGATAAACTGCGGTAAAACGCTGCAATACCATTCTTACTGTTCAATGCAGCCATGCCAGTCGTCTGCTGTATGACAGCTTCGGTGGTCTCGTCTATAGCCATACCACCCTCTCGCCACAACGGCCAATTGATGGCAAGGCTTTTGCCTTGGCGCTGCCCTGCCAATGCCAAGCCATGACGATACTCAGCATATTGATCCATAAAACCATTTGCCATGGCATAGTCAGACTGGCCAACATTGCCCACCACCCCGGTTACCGAAGAAAACAATACAAAGAAATCAAGCGGCAATCCACGACTAGCTATATCTAAGTTAACCGTACCACTCACCTTTGCCGAAAAGACCTGATGCACCTCCTCTACCGGCTTCTTCACCATAAAGTTATCCATTACAACCCCCGCGCAATGGATAATACCCGTCAGTGGACCATAGTTACTATTTATCGAGTCCATCAGCGCCGCCACCTGGACTTGATCAGACACATCAATTTGATGATAAACGACTTGGTTTGATCCCTGTTGTAAGTTCGCCAGTTGTGCTTGTCTTTCAGCATTCAATACTGAGCGTCCTGTTACGATGATCGTGGTCCTGTCGGCGCGTTGAATAATGTCTTTGGCAAACAGGTAACCCAAACCACCCAAGCCACCAGTTATCAGATAAACGCCAGCAAATTTGATGCTGTGGTCACTCATATAAGCATCGACAACTTGCGGTGTTTGCCAATCGATTATCAGTGGCTGATCGTGTTCGTAGCGGATAACCGAGCCGGTCAACCAATGGTGCCTCACGCGCTGAGATGCATCTTGCAAACAGTGTATGAGCTGCGTCGCACCGGTATTGCCATCCATTTGCACTAACTGGCAGATAAGGGCGGGCTGCTCCTGCATCGCGGTTTTTAGTAGCCCAGCGAGTCCCGTTAATAGATATCCGGTGCTGTCCGTTGGTACCACCACTTGCAGTAGTCGACGATTGTCACCGTTAGTCTGCATCATCGACTGAACCCATTCAAAACAACGCACACAAAAGTCTACGTAACAACTGTCGATATCGCTGCTACTTGCGCTATCGTTATCAAATACCATATCAATAACATGGTTCTTAGATAGCGCTTGCTTTAATACATGAAGTTGCTCAGCTTGACTGCCTAACGCCAAGCCACATAACACAATATGAGTTTCAATAGAATCCGACGCTATTCGATTCTCGATTGATGCAAGCGATCGACCAGCTCGCCATACCGGTGCCATTAGTACCGTCTCGGCGGAAGCAGGCTTGTCGACTTTACTGTTTACTAAAGCAATACGTAAACCTTCTAATGTCGCGCAAATATTGCCATTGAGATCACACAACACAACTGTCAGTTGATCTAAATGGTCGGATTTGATATTGCCATCGCTATAACGTATCCATGCAATCATCTCAGTCTCACAGGATCGATGAATCGTTATTGCCTTTAAAGAAAGAATCCGATGTCCTTGCGAGTAGTTCGCCGTCTGTGCGAGATCGTCTTTATCACCCACCAATAACGCTGACTCCATCAACGCCGCCACCGATGCCTGAATGGCGCCGTCTAGTACGCTGGGGTGCAACACATAGTGACTCATACTCTCATCTGTCAGATCAGACATCGACAAATAGGCCAGACACTGGTTGTTACCTTGATAAATATCGGAAATACTCCGAAGTCCGATACCATCATACAACCCCCAGCGAGAACATGCCTGACGGCACTGCTCACCGCTCAGTCGTCCTAGGTGCATCTGTGCTTTTAACATCGCTATATCAATAGCGTCAGTCTCTGGACGATCGATGAGGTTAACTAATCCTTGCGCGTAGATAGCTGCTGCTTCTATATCGCTATAAATCTCAAAGCCGAGTTGGTCTTCAGCATTTGCAATCAGGCTGGTCTGAATAGTCAGTGACGAACTGGGTAACACTAACGCGCTAGACCATTTCACATCGGTTAATCGTATAATCTCTCGATCCCATACTCCATCAACCGATTTTTCTACAGCAGCACGAGCTATTTCCAGATACGCAACATCCGGTAAGACTTTTTGCGCCGGCTGCGGATGGTCGTTTAGCAAATATTCGTCACCGGAAAATTGAGAAGTGAAGCGCTGCCCCGATAAGCCCGATGTATTCTCATGCAGTAACGGATGCAGATAGGCGGCATGCTGTCCTACGGACTGTTGGCCTCGTCCATCAAATGAAAAGCCATCGGCGGAAGCCCAGTGACGCTCCTGCGCGAACGGATAGCAAGGTAAGCCGCTGAGGCGTGGTAATTGGATAGACAAAGCGCCCCAATCGATAGACGTGCCATTAACCCATAACTTCGCCAACAGTTTTAACTGTTGATCAACGAACAGTTGACGAATAAAGCTTTGACCAGCAGCGACGCTATCAATACCTAGCTCTTGCTTTTTATCAACGACACTTCGAAAAGCATCAGCACAAGATTTATCGTCTAATATGCATTGTAAATCATTCAACAGTTGTTCACGATCTTGCACCACCAACGCGAAACGATGAGACATTGCATCTCTGCCCACCTGGTAGGTATACAAGAAACGTCCTAGATCAAGGGTATCGTTTGCTTCAACATACTCATACACTTGTTGTATATAGTCATCTAGACGGTCAGCACTTTTTGCCGATAGCAACAGTAATCCCTGCGTAAAGTCTCCAGTATCCTTGGATTCAACGGGTTCTGTCACATACTCTTCTATCACCACATGGGCATTCGCACCACCAAAACCAAAAGAGCTAACACCCGCCCGGCGCGGTAGTAGCTGGCCATGACTATCCCGAATCGGTTGCCAAGTTTGGTTCTCTTGGACGATATAAAACGGACTGTCCTGTAAATCAATATAGGGATTAACTGCATCACAGTGCAGGCTCTTAACTAATGTTT
>JANQMK010000390.1 GCA_028280085.1 Pseudomonadales bacterium | reverse complement strand
CCCATATTACATAGCGCCTTCACATTATCGGGTTGTAACTCTAGCGCTCGCTGATAGGGCTCGAGGGCTTGCTCGTACAGACCCAATTCATGCAATGCTATACCGGCATTTAGCCATGCGTCTAAATAGTGAGGCGAGAGTTTTAGCGATTTATGGTAGTACTGTAAAGCGCTAGCATAGTCAGCGATATCTAATGCCAAATTACCTAAATTGAACAATGGCATGGCATAGCTACTATCGATATTAACGGCTTGAAGAAAATGCGCCCTCGCATTCTCTAACTGCCCTAGTAACTTGTATAGTGTACCAATGTTATTGTGTATCTGAGCATCGCTGGTATCTAGATCAAGTGCTTTTCTATAACTCGATAATGCACTGTCAGCTTGCCCCATGTCCTGATAAACATTAGCAATGCTGTTATAGTAGTTTGCGGAAGGTGCCAGACGAATAGCGGCCTCGATCAGCTCAGTTGCCCGGCTAAGTTCTTTTTTTGCGTAGGCGATTAGGCCAAGCATATGTAACACATCCGGGTCATCCGGTGCTAATGACAAGGCCTGTCGATATTGCAAATTTGCATTTTGCAAATCGCCCGCATTGTAAAACTGCAGTCCCGCTTGCGTAAGTTGCTTTACAGAGTACGACATCAGTTAGAGCCCCCAATAAACCAATCAATCATTGCGACTCTGCCTCATCGTATTATCATTTTCTATCGTTAGGCCGCATGCCATTTTTTGATATAGTCAGCGCAAGCAGCCTGCCAAGCTGGCGACCCAAACGCACCACCACTATGATGAATAATGGCTATCGGCCATGTACCTAGCTTTAAACCTGCATTATAACAAGCGCGAGAAAAATCTAGATCGTAAAAATGAAAACGAAACTGTTCGTCAAACTTCACACCTGTCGATAATAATTTCTCGGTATTCACCGCGATAAAGCATCCATCTAAGCGTTGGCAACTGGCAGGCAATTTACCATAATAGGTCACGCTGCACTGATTCTGCTGACTATGAGCTACGGCACCACTGAGCTTATCATCTGCTATTTTTTCTAAACCACCACTATTATCGGAGCTCGGTTGAAAATACCAGGATACATCATTTTCATCTGCATCCACATTGCCAGCCACACCAACCACATCAAATGATCGCAACGCGTCGTTTAGCCGATGACGAATAAAGTAATCATCAATGGCAACATCATCATGCACAAACACCAGAATGTCATCTCGATAGGTTTGGTCAATAAACCGGTTATATATTTCTCCCAAGCCAATGGCTGAAGCACCTGTATTGTTGCAAACGGCATGACAATAAATGCTACCGTCATAAGCGAGGCGAGACAGTGACATACCTAACGGCGACTGGGTATAAAAGTCGGTTTCCGTTAGTTGCGAAGCCACAATGAGTCTTATCGCCTTATTGTCATTATCCATAAAAGATGGAGTCTCTAAAAAGGTAACTTTATGTTTCCCACAATGACCAAACCGGCCGACATTTTTTCGGTAAGTTAGAGAATTTTCCCAGTTCTATCCACTGTTGTTGGGGTGAATGAAAATCACTGCCGCAGGATGCATAAAGATCAAAGCTTATGCAGACATCAGCTAAATTGTCGGTAACATCTGGAGTTTGGCTGCCGGATATCACTTCCATCGCTTGGCCACCTGCTGTTTTAAAATCACTCAACAACTGGTGTAGCTTCGTCCGCGTCAGCTTGTATTTATTGGGGTGGGCAAGCACAGCAATGCCACCAAGGTCGGTGATCCAGCCTACCGCTTGCTCTAGATCTGGCCAGTTCTTATTGAGACCACTTAGTTTGGTGTCACCAAGATAACGGTTAAACGCCTCATCCAGCGATTTTACATAGCCCGAGCTCATCAAAAATTGAGCAAAGTGTGGCCGGCCAATCATGCCGCCATCCGCCAATTTAAGCGCTTCTTCATAAGCATCATTTATCCCGCGTTTGGCAAGTTTATCCCCTATCATCCGTGCACGGCATTCTCTGACCTGCGCTTGCGATTGAACAATTTCTGCCAACTGTGATAAATGAAGATTAATATTTAAACCAACGACATGGATACTCTGCCGCCGCCAAACCGCCGATATCTCTATGCCGGGAATTAATGTTAGGTAATCCTTGTCATAGCGATTGTCCAGGCACGTGTAAGCGGCCACGGTATCATGATCTGTGATCGCCAACACACGGACACCTTTATCGATCGCCCTTGATACCAGCTGTAGTGGAGAGAGCTCGCCATCTGAGGCATTACTATGACAATGAAGGTCGTAAACCATGTGGGGTTGTGTATAATTCCGGTTCTTTAAAAATAACGGTTAAAGTGGATATATAGTAAACTTGATGAAGCAACTGCTTATTTTTCCTTGTGTTTAGTATAGGTTCTATTCGACTCGGATTCTAACAATTACTAGATTCTAAACAAGTCACTGACCAGTTAGGGAGTCTTGGCGTGCCAGTCAATTACAGGTCCGTTTACCAACATCAAGTTATGCTAACAACCTTAGCAACTAACTGTTCGATACTAACGTGTTTAATACTAAAGAAATAGATTACTTATTGCACTTTAGCGTGACATCTTGCAAAGCAAGTATGTCAGGATCAGTCTTTATGTGAGTTATATAGATAGGTTATGAAACAACTTGCCGATTTAGTACCCGTTATTCTCTTTTTTATCGCCTATAAAAGCAAAGGCTATGTCATTTCTTTTGGTGATATCTCTTACGAGTTAGATGGTATTTTTAGTGCCACTTGGGTACTTATCATTGCTTCTGCTATTCATCTTTTACTATCATGGTTATTCACCAAAAAATTAGAAAAACGACTTGTTTATTTATTTTTGGCCGTCCTCGTATTTGGTGGCGCAACCTTGGCGTTTCGAGATGAGATTTTTATTCAGTGGAAGCCAACGATTTTTAATTGGGGAATGGCGTTGGCATTCTATGGCAGCCAATTTATCGGCAACAAAAATTTAATTGAACGCGCATTAGGAAGTCAAATCGAGCTACCGAAACATATTTGGAAACGGCTTAATTACACCTGGGTTGCAAATTTTACCATTGTTGGCGCACTTAATTTAGTCGTCGCCTATAACTTCAGTGAAGACACCTGGGTCAGTTATAAAATGTATAGTGCATTTGGTTTTACCTTTGTTATCGCTATCATTACCGCCATGATGATTGCGCCTTACTTAAAAGATGATGAATCAAAACCAAACCAACAATAGTATTATTAGGTTTGTCATGGGCTTTTTTATAGGGAATATACCCACTATTAATACCAACAATGCCATAACTGACCGGTGCACACTATAACAAGATTGTTGGTTTGAGGACTGTACTTTAGGATATTCATATTAGTTAGGAGTTAAAGCCGTGCTTTACGCTATTATCAGTGAAGATGTAGAAGACAGCCTGCCACTACGACAATCCGCCAGGCCAGCACATCTATCTCGTTTGGAAGCATTAAAAGATGCCGGTAGGCTAATCGTTGCGGGGCCTCATCCAGCTATTGATTCAGACACCCCCGGTGACGCTGGCTTCAGCGGCAGTTTAGTCATTGCAGAGTTTGCCTCGTTACAAGAAGCGCAAGAGTGGGCAGATCAAGACCCCTACGTCACAGCAGGTGTTTATCAACACGTTAGGGTGAAACCATTTAAAAGAGCGCTACCTTAAAAACCGCCAATACATACAAGAATCGAGTAACGATAAAAGTGGGTATAGTGATAGAACCAATACTCTGAGCTAAACCCTCGAGCAATAAATTCGAAATAAGATAAAGCAGCATCTTACTGCTTAAACGAAGGATATTAGGATATTAATGTGAAGAGAATGAAGCTGATCATATTCATTGCCCTCTTAGTGCCAACATTATTGACTCCCCTTTTGACTGTTGCTGAACAGCTCTACATCGACGACATGATCTTTGTCCCCTTGCGCGTATCTCCCGGACCGCGAGACCGTATCCAAAGTAACGATCAAGGACGCCATATTTTGCTAAAAAGCGGCACGGCGGTAAATGCCACTGAAGAAGATGAAACCAATGGCTTTCGTCAAATTATTACACCTGCGGGTGAGGTCGGCTGGGTGCCTAAGCAACATTTACGCAAAACACCCGTGGCTCGTCATCGACTTAAACAAGCGAGAGCTGAAATAAGCAACTTAAAAAAAACCATTGAGCCACTCAAAACTAAAGTTACAACGCTGGACCAACAAATAAAATCAGAAAAGTCTACCTCGTCGAAAGAAAAGTCCTCGCTCACAAAAACGATTAACGAGCTCAAAAAAGCCAATGAAAAACTGACTCAAGATCTAAATCGTATCAAATCAATTTCAAAAAATGCCATCGCTTTAAACGATACCAACAATGCATTGCTTGAAGAAAATGAACGTCTCAAAGTCGATATTGATGTACTACAAGCTGAAAAAGTTCGTTTACAAGACGACAGCAATCAGGGCTGGTTTATGATTGGCGCCGGTGCGGTCAGCCTGGGGGCATTGTTAGCAATCGTCGCTCCCTGGTTCAAACCAAAACGTAAGCCATCAGACTATTGGTAGGTGGTTGTATTCAATCCCCTAGTCGTCGATATTATAGTCGTCGATATTATTAAATAACTGTCGGTAACATTAACTAACTAAGGACAATACTGTGAAGAAAACCCATGACTATACAAAATTAGCGGGCACTATTCTCGTTAGTCTGGTGCTTACTATACTTTTTGCCAAAAATACTATTGCTCAGCAAGCTACACCAACAAAGGCACCACCCGCTACAGAAGAAAAAGCAGCCTCGCCGCAGTCAACAAAAAGCAGGGTGTTACTGAAAACCGATATGGGTGATATCGAGGTACTACTATACTCAGATAAAGCGCCAATCAGTGCAGCGAATTTTTTAGCTTATGTGGATAGCGGTTTTTACGATGGCATTATTTTTCATCGCGTCATTCCTAAC
>JANQMK010000031.1 GCA_028280085.1 Pseudomonadales bacterium | reverse complement strand
TTAAGCGGCTAGAGCGTAGTTGTCGTCGTTGGCAACTATTAAGTTACAGCTTTGGATTTACGAGATTCGCTGTCATCTCGGCATGCACCTCAGGTTTTGTCACTCACGTCGAATCCAAATCGCCCCCATCTTGACTGGAAGTTATGCGGTTAACGCTCAAGCTTGTGCAGTCTAAAAATTATAGCAAGCTGATGGAAAATGGATTTTCATCTAAAACCGAACTCTAAACATTCTAGCCTAAATGGACGACAGAAGATATGGGGGATAGCGGTATTTTAACCATAATTTGCTATTGGCTTTTCAAACTGTGGCTCATTACGCGTCTCTTTTCACGATTCCAGTCGCGTTCTTTTTCGGTGGCGCGTTTATCAAATTCCTTTTTACCTTTGGCGAGAGCGATTTCACACTTAACTAAGTGCTTTTTCCAATACAGTGCGGTAGCGACACAGGTATAGCCCTTTTGGGTCGTTGCGGCGAATAGTTTTGCTAGCTCTCGCCTATTTAGTAACAGTTTGCGGGTTCTGATTGGGTCTGCGATGACGTGGGTACTGGCACTTTTAAGTGGTTCAATATGGGCGCCTAATAGCCAAGCTTCGCCGTCTTTTAATAAAACATAACTGTCTGTGAGTTGACCTTTGCCCACGCGCAGACTTTTTACTTCCCAACCAGTTAAAGCAACACCTGCTTCGAATTTGTCGGTCAAATGGTAGTCATGACGAGCCCGCTTGTTCAATGCGATTGTCGAGCTATTATTTGAGTTTGATTTCTTTTTTGCCATAGGTGTGCATTATAGGGATATTGTCCCTGTGTTGACAGGTGAATAGTGGATGGCTTGAGCATAAACTGTTCTGCTATGGGTGGATTGTCTCGCTCTTATCTTGGTTGCTAAGGAAAGTGAATGGTAGAATGCCAACCTTATGTAGCCTGTTATTTTTGCGTGACTTTTTGGCGCTATGACTATGTCGCTAGGCAAATGATAACAAAGGCAATGACAATAACTAAGGACCCGACAAATTAAAGGGACTGGGTAGAAATAATTATGAAAAAAACGCTGGCCTCTCTGATAAATCTCCTATTGTTTATTTCGATAGAATGTTGGGCCGGTGGGGATATTGATCAGGCTATCAATGATGTGGTCTCACCCATTTCTAATAAGGTTGCAGGATGGATATTTACGTCGGTTAATATCGGCGATGCTAGCTTGCCTCTCGTTGTAGTCTGGCTAATGGCCGCTGCAGTGTTTTTCACTTTCTATTTTAACTTCATTAACTTGCGCGGTTTTAGGCATGCCATTGATTTAGTGAAGGGCAAGTATTCTGATCCCAATGCACCGGGAGAAGTTAGTCATTTCCAAGCGTTATCGACGGCTTTATCCGGTACGGTCGGCCTGGGCAACATTGCCGGGGTTGCTGTCGCAGTTAGTGTGGGTGGGCCAGGGGCGACTTTCTGGATGATATTGGCAGGCTTTTTGGGTATGTCCACTAAGTTTGTAGAGTGTACCTTGGGTGTTAAGTTCCGACATATACACGATGATGGGACTGTGTCCGGTGGGCCGATGTATTATCTGAGCGAAGGGCTTGCACAAGAGCGTGGTTTGGGTACATTGGGTAGGTTTTTGGCAATCTTTTTTGCTGTGTGTGCTGTCGGTGGCTCGTTGGGTGGAGGCAATCTTTTTCAGGCAAACCAAGCTTATAAAATGGTGGTTAGTGTGTCTGGTGGAGATGCCAGTTTTTTGGCTGATAAAGGCTGGCTATTTGGTTTGCTGGTTGCCGTTGTTGTCGGTGCTGTCATTATTGGCGGTATTAAAGGGATAGCCCGTGTCGCGGCGAAGCTAGTGCCGTTAATGGCTGTTGTCTATATTATCACGGCGTTAGTGATTATTATTAGCCATATAACAGCGTTGCCGGCTGCCTTTGGCGCCATCGTTGCCGGTGCCTTTTCACCAGAGGGTGTTGCTGGTGGCTTTATAGGTGTGTTAATTCAGGGTTTTAAACGGGCGGCTTTTTCCAATGAAGCCGGAATAGGCTCAGCGTCTATTGCTCATTCCGCAGTAAAGACGTCGCAGCCGATAACCGAAGGTTTTGTATCGCTGCTCGAGCCATTTATTGATACGGTGGTCGTGTGTACGATAACGGCACTGGTGATTATTATCACTGGTGTATATACCAATGAGTCTGGCCTTGGCGGGGTAGAGTTAACATCTAGTGCATTTGCTAGTAGTGTATCATGGTTTCCCTATGTTTTAGCGTTGGCCGTAGTACTGTTTGCTTTTTCCACTATGTTGTCTTGGTCATACTATGGTGTCAAAGGTTGGTCTTATTTATTTGGTAAGTCCGTATTGTCTGACACAGTATTTAAATTGATATTCTGTAGTTTTATTATTATTGGTTGTACGATGGAATTAGATGCCGTTGTGTTGTTTTCAGATTCAATGATATTTGCAATGTGTATTGCAAATATTGTTGGTTTATATTTACTAGCACCTGTAGTAAAGCGTGAGCTTAATGACTATATGGCCGCACTAAATGCCGGTAATTTGAAAACTTATGATCAGTAGATCGGGTTTCTGCATCTTAGTCCAAAGAGGGGCATAGGTGGCACATATATTAAAAAGTGCTTTATTGCCGTTTTCTGCTGAACAGATGTATCACTTAGTCAACGATGTAGCAGCTTATCCCACTTATATAGATGGCTGTATTGGTGCTGAAATCATTGAACAGAGTGATGTTCACATGGTTGCTAGGCTAGATTTGGGCATAGCTGGCATCAAACAGAGCTTCACGACTCGTAATAGCTTGAAGCCTTACAGTGAAATTATCTTAGTATTAGAGGAAGGCCCCTTTGCTGATTTTGCTGGTGGTTGGCAATTTCATGCTCTAACATCTCATGCATGTAAAGTCGAATTTGATTTGAGATTTCAGGCCAGTACCAGGTTAGTAAATAAGGCGATAGAAAAGATGCTAGGCAGAGTAGCCAATAGTATGGTGAGTTCTTTGAGTGCTAGGGCCAGGTTAGTATATGGAGAAAATGAGTTGTAATTGATATTAGCAACTTGTGGCCTGGAAAGGCAGGTAATAAGTATGTTGGAAGAGAAGATGATAAAAGTTGAAGTTGCCTACGCATTGCCAGATAGACAGAGCGTTATTCCGTTGAAGGTTGAAAAGGGATGTACTGTGCTTGCTGCAATTGAAATTTCCGGCATAGTTAAGCAATTTCCTGAAATCGATTTGAAACAGAATAAGGTTGGTATTTTTGGTAAAGCTCTGACTGGAAAAGATGGGCTGATGACATACGAATTAAGGGATGGCGATCGAGTTGAAATATATCGTCCACTGACTGTTGACCCTAAAGAAGCCCGCAAAAAACGGGCTGAAAAAGTTAAAGCTAGGAAAAATGAAGATTAGTTTCGTATGTGGTTGTATGATCATATAGAAATACCGGCGCGACGGTATTGTACTGCTAAAAGCTAACAGACTCGTTGTTAGATTTAGCCTCAGTGAACGGGGCTGCATGTAAGTTAGCGGGAACGATATCACCGGCTACTGAATCGAGTTTGTTGTCTTTGAAATAGAGTATTAGTTTCTTTTGCTGATAGTCACCTTTACCTTTTTTTAAACTATAAAAATAATCCCAACGATGTTGGTTAAATGTGTCTACAATGAGCGGGGTCCCCATAATGTAGCGCACTTGTTTGGTTGTCATGCCAACTCGCAGTTTATCTGCTAGCTCTTGGTTAATAACGTTACCTTGCTGGACATCGATTTTATAGACTCCTGGAAATTTAAAACTAGGTATATATGAACACGATGCCAACAAAACACAGTTTGATAGTACCAAATTAAGCAAAATAATTCTGTTTAGCGGTATTTTTAATACAAGATCCATTGTTTTAGGGCTTCCGGAAAGTTGTCTAAAAAGCGATAATCTGATGTGGATAATGGATTTTGTCTTTGTTGCCTATGAAAAGTTCACTTTTCAGCATTATAGTGTAGTCCATTTCTCCAGAGAGCGATTATAGCGGGTCTGCCAAAAATAACCGAACATTTTAAATGCAGGAGTAAATGGAAAAATGGCTGATGAGAATCTAGAACTTCGCAAGGCAGGCTTAAAAGTCACTCTGCCGAGAGTGAAAATTCTACAGATTATGGAAAGCTCTGAAGAGCGTCACTTGAGCGCAGAAGATGTTTATCGAAATCTATTGGAGCAGAACGAGGATGTTGGACTTGCCACGGTTTATCGTGTTCTTACCCAATTTGAAGCAGCGGGCTTGGTTGTGCGGCACAATTTTGATGGTGGTCATGCCGTATTTGAATTAGAACGTGGCGAGCATCATGACCATATGGTTTGTATGGAGACAGGTGCCGTGATTGAGTTTTATGATGAAGAGATAGAGGAACGACAGAAAAAAATAGCAGAAGAAAAAGGTTTTGAGCTGTTAGAACATTCAATGGTACTGTATGTCAAGCCCAAAACCTAGCATTAGGCATTAATAGGTGAGTCAGTAGTGGTAGTTAGGCCAGGTAATTTTTATAAAATCTATAAAAATAAAATTTAATTTAGTGATATGAACTTAACATTTGCTCCGCATGTGCTAAAGATTGTTCTGTAATGGCTATACCCCCAAGCATGCGTGCAATCTCTTTAACTTTTTCTTTTTCACTAAGTGATGTTAAAGTGGTTTGCACTTTTGTTTTATTACTTTTTTTGCATACGTACAGATGAGAGTGGGCTTTTGCTGCCACTTGTGCCTGGTGGGTAACGCAAATTACCTGTCCATTGGCACCCAGTTGGCGTAGTAAATTACCGACTACTTCTGCGGTAGCGCCACCAATACCAACGTCTACTTCATCGAATACCAATGTTGGAATTTTTGATGTTTTGGCTGCAGTGACCTGAATAGCTAAACTGATTCTCGATAATTCTCCACCAGAAGCAATTTTGTTAAGTGGTCTGGGTGGTTGCCCAGGATGAGTGCTGATTAAGAACTC
>JANQMK010000315.1 GCA_028280085.1 Pseudomonadales bacterium | reverse complement strand
CAAAAAATTAATATCCTTAAGCAATCCTTTATTCCATCAAACTATTCTGCATGGCATAAACACCAAGACTCGCTAACGTCTAGCGATAGCCCCGTATTCCTAGTTGGCTTCCCTCGCTCAGGTACAACTTTACTAGACCAAATTCTGGACTCTCACCCAGCGATACAAACACTTGAGGAAAAACCCCTTATCAACCTCATAGAAGAACAAATTAATGCGCTTCCAGATGACTACCCTTCGGCCTTAGCGGAGCTGAGCGCCGAACAGGTTAAGGAGTTTCAAAGAATTTATCTAGACGCAGTTAATGATTATGTTGACATTGACTCCGATAAAGTTGAGTTATTTATTGACAAGTTACCTCTTAACTTGGCCGAAGCAGGTTTGATACATCGAATTTTTCCAAATGCTAAGTTTATTTTTGCGCTACGCCATCCTTGCGATGTTTGTCTTAGCTGTTTTATGCAGCACTTTGTTTACAATCCGGCAATGGGTAATTTTACCTCACTAAAAGATACCGTTTTAGCCTACTGCAACTTGATGGAATTATGGCAGCAATATACCGATCTATTACCATTGCATGTTCATCCTATTCGCTACGAGGATTTACTACATGACTTTGATAAAGAAACAAAGAAACTGATGCAATTTCTCGAATTAAACTGGACAAATGAACTCGCTTCTTTTAACGAGACAGCGAGAAAACGTTACATTCAAACCCCCAGTTATCAGCAAGTGAGTGAACCTTTATACTATAGCGCTAAATACCGCTGGCATAGATACTCTGAATATTTAGCACCCTACCTAGAGCAATTAATGCCTTTTATTCGTCGTTATGGTTACAACAGCTAATCTGAAGCAATAATGCTGTCCCAGTTCAATTTGTGTTTAGGATTAACAAGAGATTCACATAGAAGCCATGGTAATCGGTATTTTAATTATTGACTTTCGCCTTCACGGCTGTCGTTCCCTTAAAGAAAAGCGGAGTAGATTGCGGCGAATCAAGGATATCTTCGGTAAGCAAACTCATGTCGCAGTGTGCGAAAGCGATCATCAGGACAATTTAAAAATCAGTCAATGGAGTTTTGTTGCGGTCGCGACCGATAAAATTATCGTAGAACAAACACTTACCAAGATCGACTCTCAACTACAAGAGCAAATTGATGCAGTCGTCACACAAGTAACACGTGAATTCCTCTAGCGCTCATCAAACGACCACACTTTCTATCGTATTCCCTGTGCTATCCCATTAACACCTTGCGTTGAAGGTTTGTTATGATAAAAAGACTATGAAAACATTGCTGATAGTGTACCATACTCAAACAGGCCACACTGAAATGCTGGCAAATGCCACTTTCGAGGGCGCCAAGCAAGAGGAAGACATCGACACCAAATTGGTGCGTGCCTTTAATGCAACGTTAGATGATTTATTGCAATGTCACGGCATTATAATCGGTACACCAGAAAACTTTGGCTACATGTCAGGTGCTATAAAGGACTTTTTTGATCGGACCTACTATCCTGCCATTGACCACCAACTAAACCTTCCTTATGCACTGTTTGTCAGTGCCGGCAATGACGGACGCGGTGCAGTAAAACAGATAGATCGTATATTAACTGGCTATCCAATGAAAAAAGTGGCGGACCCAATTATTGCACGTGGTGAGGTTACTCAACTTCATTTAGATGCATGCTATGAACTAGGACATACCATGGCTGCAGGGCTCAGCTGCGGTGTCTTTTGATAATTTGTTGATTAGATGTTATTGAAAATCTTACCTAAATGGATTAATAGAAATATAATAGTGCTGGTATGTGCTCAAGCGTTAGGAATGTGCACCACCTCCATCATGGTACTGACAGGCGGCATTATTGGGCAAACGCTTTCTCCCTCACACAGCTTATCCACACTACCTCCGACCCTCACCATACTTGGCGGTGCACTTGCTGCAGCACCAGCAAGTCTATTTATGGCTAAGTATGGTAGAAAAAAAGGTTTCACAGCGGGTTCACTGGTTGGTTCAATCGCCGCAATTCTAGCGTGGTATGCCATTAATGGCAGCGACTTTACACTATTCTGTATCGCCGCCTTTATGTTGGGTATCAACATGGCCTACATTCAACAATACCGTTTTGCGGCAGCAGAGAACGTACCGCCTGCAAATGCGAGTACCGCGATATCATTACTGATTTTAAGCGGGCTATTTGCCGCTGTAGCTGGCCCAGAGGCCGCTATAACATTCAGGCAATTAGCTGGCCATGCTGATTATGCTGGCTCCTATCTTGCACTAGCCGTATTTAACCTATCCGCATTATTTGCCTTGTTATTTTTCGTAGACCGTGAACGCAGCCAAGAAATTCAAACGAAACCAGGCACAGGTTACCTTTCCCAATTAATAAGACAGCCAGCTCTACTACTGGCTATTATCGCCGGCTCCACAGGTTTTTCAGTGATGTCACTGATTATGACGGCTACTCCAATCAGCATGCATACAATCGATAGTTTTTCCATGCACCATACTAAAAGTGTTATCCAATGGCATGTGCTCGCTATGTTTTTACCTTCATTATTTAGTGGGCATCTCATCAAGCACTTTGGCGAAATTAAACTAATTTTGTCTGGATGTTGCTGTTTATTACTTTGTGTTGGTATCAACCTATTAGGACGTGATTTCTCTCACTACAGCGGTGCGTTAATCTTACTTGGTGTGGGCTGGAATTTCTGTTTTGTTGCTGCTACCACATTATTAACAAAAAGCTTCACCGACAACCGCCGTTACCACGCCCAAGCCATCAATGATTTTTGTGTTTTTAGCTCACAAGCAGTAGGTGCGTTGTCCGCAGGCGCATTGTTAGTGTTTTGGGGTTGGGAAACGCTTAATATCATCGCATTACCTTCCATTTTTCTAACACTGCTCTCACTCGGCATATACACCAAGTGGAATAAGAGATACAACTCTACTAAGTCTTGAATTTACGTCAATAAACTAAGACACTTCTGACCTTTGAATAATGAGGGAATGCTTTAAAGATGCCCTGCTCCCTACATCTTTATAAATAAAAAGTCAGACATTGCCCGGTTATAGCAATTTTCGCGATTAAAAATCCCCATCCCTATTACATAGGTGTAATAAGTCTTAAGTTCAAACTATTCACTAGCTAACCGGCAATAAACCAGCTATGTATTATACTATTCAATAGAATTAGAGAATCGCTGAACAAATTTGGAGAAACATCTGGCCCCGGCACGCCCCCATAGCCAAGAATACTTTTGAAGGCTTGCCGACCAGCGTCCTAAATATTCAGAGGTTTCTTGGCTGAGCATTTATAATCAGGTATTGAAACAGAACTAGCCTATTATAACCTCAGGTAACTTAGACTAGACTAACAAACTCTCACAGGTTGGCGACAATCTGGCACTAAGCACAGTTCGTTAACGGGATATGATGACATTGACTGACGTTCGACCAAACGAATCAACATTGTCGAACAAATGGCGTACAGATATTGAGATAATGGGCCTCAGCCCCAGGGTTTAGGTAATAGATTACTACTATAGAAAGGCTGTAGATATGGGATTTAACACTGCTCTCGTTGTCGATGACTCAAAACTGGCACGTATCACACTGAGAAAATTATTAAAGAAAAAAAATATTAGTGATGTGACCATGGTGGGCTCTGCCCATGAGGCATTTGATGTGCTCAAAACCACTAAACCAGATATTATCTTCATGGATCATATGATGCCAGACATCGATGGCTTTGAAGCGACAAAGCAAATAAAGTCTAATCCTGAAACTAATCACATCCCCATTATTATGTGTACCGGCAAAGAAGAGGCCAATTACCTCGAACAAGCGTTAAAAGTTGGCGCAGCCGGAATGTTATCTAAACCGCCTATTAGTAGTGATCTACACAAGGTACTTGATTCTACCTCAGTATCTGCCAATAACGCCGCCGCAGAGACAACCCCTGACACACCAGCTAGTAAGCAAACCGTAGCACCAACTGAAGCTACAGCAAGTACTGCTGCCTCAGTCGATATGAAACAGGTTGAGCAGATGGTAGAAGAGCAAGTTAGACAAATGCTGTCGGGTATACAGCATAGTATTGCTGACCAAGTAGAACAATCACTTAACGATAAACTGCACGCCAGTTTTTCCGAACAGATTGATGAAAATATAAGAGCTCAATTCAGTGAAGCACCAACGTCAAATCCAATAGATGAAGCCGACCTTATTGAAAAGATAGACAATCAATTATCAGCCAAAGTAACTGAATCGATACAGTCAGCTATGGCAGAGATACCAGAACCTCTAAAGGAGGCAGATCTATTCGATAAAATTGAGCATCTCATTATCGAAAAAACCTCTCAATCAATACAATCGGCCGTTGCTGATATACCCCCGCCTGATACTAATAATATACTTCAACAAGCAGAGGAGCATATTAACAACATAAAACAAGAATTGACCCAGCAAATCGAGACTTTACAGTCCGCTCAACAAGAGGTGTCTTCTACACCGGAAGTTAACCTAGATGATATCGCGGACCAAGTGAAAGAAAAACTGAATGTCAGCTTGCAAGAAAGAATCACTTCCGATATTGCAGAGGCAATGAGTCGCCATAGCAATGAGGCAACCCAACAGCCTAGCGTAGAAGAGATCGCCGACCAGGTGAAACAAACGTTGTCAACTGAACTCACCGATTTCATTAGCAACAACACACCTGAGCCTCCAAATATTGCTGAGATCTCAGAGAATATTAAGACAGAAATTCTTGACGCAATATCATCAACGCCAGATGCAGCCGATCAGCCCGTCGCTGAACCACTACCAACAGAACAGATGGACACGGTATTAACATCGATTGCCGGCATTATCGATGAAAAGCTAGGGGAAAAACTTGAACCTACTAACCAACAGTTTGAAGAAATAACCAGCCAAATTGGCGAAGGTGGTAATGCGTTTAATGAAATCCGCAATAAAGCAATAAAGGAATCCGTAAAGGCAACACGGGATCTGTTAAAGCAAATTCAAAAAGAAGGTGATAGTGACCAGGTAGTAGCCGCACTTGCTGCGTTAAACCAAAAAGGCGGCGATAAAGAAAAAGAACTACTTAATAAAGTTGCCTCTTTAAAAAGAAATATTGAGAAGTTTTACTGGGGTACGGGTATCTCGGTGCTTATTGGCCTGACGGCACTGGGATTGGCTGTGCTAAAACATTTTAATAGCATTTAGTTCAAAAGCATAAGTTAACCAATTTACACTGCCGGCTAGTCTATCTTCAATATACCAGTCGTCTTAATTGTTTAGTTTTGGTCGAGCTCAAACATTTGAGTATTCTCCATACTGCTTGTTAAGCTGCTATCTCTCTTTTCATCTTGCAAGCCATTTTTAACAGCATCAACCGTTAACTTAGAGGGCTGCGCTGACAATATTGCCGCAATCGAATCGACAAGATTGTAAGTAAACGCCATGATATTTTGCATCTCGATGCTGCCAGTATTCGCATCGAGTTCAATCAGACGTGAGTAATTGGCCAAGCTGTGAAATAACACGCCGTTAACAATTAACAACCGCATTTTAATTAAAGGCTCTGGCATATCGGGCATTGCACCCGTCAAGATCGTTATTAGGCTTTCTTGCTCTGCTTCAGCATAATCTTTTTGCAAATCAGACAACCCAAATTCCGCACTATCCACTAATTGGGCATTCATTCGAATATAACTAATGCCGCCATCAGGATCACATAATTTTTCCGCTACTGGCAACACCAAGGCAGTAACTAAACCTTGCATAGAAGTATCGCCCGAGTTAATAAGGTCATCCAGCAACTGCTGTCGATGCTCAATAATACTCGGTACGTGTTTATCAATAATTGCCTGAATCAATCCTGCTTTGTTACCAAAATGATAATGTAATCCGCTTTTATTCTTTTGGCCTGAAGCAGTATTGATTTCATTTAGGGATACAGCGTCGATGCCTCGTTCTGCAAATAATTTTTCAGCCGCCGCAATTATTTTTTTTCTTGTCGCTTTAGTATCTGTACGCATGGAAACAAGTCTAACACAGCAGTTAAAGAGTAAACATCAAATAAGTGGGCTGCAGTTCTCAATTTATATACTTAAACGCTAAAAATAAGGCCTTTATCCAAAAGATAACACCGTCAGACAGTTACATATTTAAGGCTAGTTAATTAATTTTCCGCTCACGCCCAATGAACATATTGTGTTATCAGTAACAGCTTCAATGCAGACGCACAATAATGGCTCACACAGGCCTCTTCCCTACGCCATCCCGACGAATTACAACTTATAAGTACTACTGCCTATGTTAGTGATCTACTATCTAGCGCCCAATAGATAGTTACAGGAGTTTACACTAAGGTGTTGTCCGTAAAGCATAAATCAACTAAAACCGCGCTTATCACCTGGCAACAGAACTAGACAAATTGTTTGCTAAAAAGCAAAGGTTGATAAACGGCTCACTAGTCTAGGATAGTCAAGCCGCTTAAAACCGACGGTAATATATAGATTCAATTTAATAACCTATTGCACTAGCACAATCTGCCAATGCAAACCAAACAAAATGGCATCTTCTTTATCTGCGCTAGACTTAACTATAATAAATACTGATAAAACAACGCTGAGAACCTCATGACTGGAGAAACAAATACATTGCTGGTATTTATTAGCAGTTTCAGCATGGCTCTGTTAGTGCTCGGCTTCATGTTATTTGCTCTCTTCCAACTAAAAAGCTATATCCAACAACGAGATATTCAGCTTAGTCTGTTGCGGAAAAAAACTAGTAAAGCAAAAAAACTCGTCCAAAAGTACCGCGACAATATCGAAAAACAAGTAAACTTAGCTGCTCAACAGCAAAAGGAATATGATGCGAAGCTCCATCAACTCATAGAAACTCAAAAACAGCAACTTGAGTCAGCGGTTCTAGCAGAAAAAGAACTCTGGCAACAGCAGATGTCCACCATACAACAGCAACTTGACACAATACGTGAAGAGCAAACTCACTATCAGCAGCAGTATCAACTTATCCAAGAAACTAAGGCCGACATTAACGACTTGGCAGATCAAATCAAGTCACTTAATGACAACACATTGATGTTAAAAGGCCTTTCTTTGAAAACACCTACAAACGATCCACCAGCTTTGCCAAATGATCATGATAGCCTTAAAGAAGGTGATACATCCGCACTATCAGCTCCAGAAAATTACGCCGTTGATATAGAAAAACCGCTTGAAGATTATAATTCTTTCAACGATTCTTCGGAGAAACATCACACACAATCTCATCTGCAATCTCATCTTAGTCACAGTACTTTGCCAGAACCTGCCAAACTGCCCGATGATACCGAAGACGATCCGTTAAAAGCATACAGTGAAGATGAGTTAGCAAATCTATTGGCCAGCAGTTTTACTGATTGGCCAAACAAAATAGAACAACCAGCAGTGTTCCAAGAATCGGACTCGTTCCCGTACCCAGATGAAGCAACGAAACAACTAGAGCTTGAACAAAAAGCCGAACAGCTAAAAGAAAAATTAAAGGCAAGTAGCACTAAACTGAAATCGATTAATGAACTAGATGATACTTATCAAGAAGAGATACAGCGGTTAAACTATCTTATGGATTTTGTGGAGGGCAAAGCGAAGAAAGTGATAAGTCTTATATTCGACGATAGTCTAGAACAACAAGATACCGATAGCCTAGTAGCTCGGCTTGATGATACCGAGTCGCTGTTTAGCGTATTAGAGAAAAACATGCAAACCCTGCGGGAAAGTGCCACATCGGTAGAGCTAGCAACAACGGAGCTCTTACAAATGGAGCTAAGCACTGACCAAAATTAGTTATACCAGCCAACACCTTTTCGTCCTGCCACCTATTTTTGAGTATTTTCACTTTAGTTTTTAAGTAAGGCTTCCGTCATAAATTGCTCGGACGCCAGCAGTTTATTTGTCGCGTACCTGACAACAATTGTAGTTAACAGAACCCGCTAAAAACGACTATTAGCCTTTGCTTTCACATAAACAAATGATACGCTTGAATGATAGTCATGGCTCAAATAAATACATGTCAGATCAACACATATCAGATCAATAAATAGGTTTGCAGGTATGTTCCTTTCACGCACAATAAAAACACCCCATCTCAAAGATGACTTAATAAAAACAGTCATTGGTTTTGCACTCGCATTTTGGGTGGTCAGCACTATCCCCGTCATGTGGAAAGGACTATTTTTTATAGCATTAGGCTTCGGTATTACCTCTTATTTAAGAGATTTTCAGCATTATTATATCGAAAGACCTGCGTGGGTCTGGGTTATCTTTTTCTATTACTCATACCTGATTCTTTCTTCTATTCACGGAGACTACACAGCATACACCGAAGGAAAGCCATTTTTTAATAACGAAGGAGATATTCTGGGCTTTAACATATCGATACTACGACTAATAGCCTCAATTATGCTTGTTTTTCGTATTGCATTTAATCGATGGCTTTGGATCAGCAGTTTAGTTATTTCTGTTTTTTTCGATGTATATTTAAGCTTGACTGACGACATGCCTTTTAATTTTACTGGGTTAGCAAT
>JANQMK010000019.1 GCA_028280085.1 Pseudomonadales bacterium | reverse complement strand
AACATTATTTTACGGCTAATGTTTCTTTAATTGACGGTCAGCCTTCATTCAGTATGTTGGTCGGGGCCCGTGGTGATCCACGTGAGCCTGATGAATTTTCTGCAGTGGCTTACGCAAGTTTAAATGCCTTTAATGTTAGCAAGCTGCTTCCCTTGTTTGGCGTGGTGAATGAAAAAAGGGATGAGTATGTGCCGATAGATAGTGAAGTTTGGGCGACTTGGGATCACGACCTAGGCTTGGCAATGCAAGGCAACCTGTCTGTACCAGAGGTACCATTAAGTCTATTCAGTAAAGGTATGGAGCCTGCGCGTGAGTTTTCTGTTGCATTTAGCGGCCACTATAGACCTGAACTAAGCTGGCGGTTTGATGCTGAAAACATTCTTGCTAACTGGCATGATGTTCACTGGCACATCGGGCAGTTGAAGCTACAGGCTAGCGATTTAGTCCCTGGCCTGATTAAACTATCAATAGATCAGTTTAAATTAGACGATATTGGGCCGGTGATGTCAAAAATTGACAATATGCCGGCAAGATTGCGTGATATCATTGTGACATTAAACCCCAAAGGCACATTAAAAAATATTCACCTCTCTTTGCCGACTTCACAACAGTCAAAAGATGCGTTTTTGTTGCGTGCTAACTTAGATGACGTATCTAATGCCGCATGGCATGGAGCGCCTGGGGGCACGGGGGTAAGTGGCTTTATAGAAATGGATTTGCTCTCCGGTTATGTGGACCTTGATGCGACTAACTTCGCGTTAGATTTTCCTGGGGTATATAAACAACCTCTTAAATTTAACAAGGCATTCGGTCAGGTTGCCTGGAATATAGATAAGGCAACCGATAAACTCTATATTAGTAGCAATACCTTACATTTATTTGACGATGATGGCGAAGCAAAGGCACAGTTTTATCTCGATATTCCTACCGTAAAGAGTGAAGAAGATCCGTTAATGTATTTATCGGTTGGCCTGACAGATGTGCAGGCTCATGTCAGAGATAAATATATTCCTTATTTCTTATCGCAAAATTTATTGGACTGGTTAAGCGATAGTATTAACGCTGGCGGTATTAAGGAAGCCGGCTTTATCTATAGAGGCTCTCTGAATAAGGGCGCCAGCGAGCGACGCTCCGTGCAATTACATCTCGACATCGAAGACGCTGCTTTACAGTATCATCCGCAGTGGCCGGCACTGGCGCAAGTTGATGCCACCGTTGTAGTCGATAATCAATATACCGATGTCTATGCTGATAAGGCGACTATTTACAACTCAAATTTGAGTAACATTGACGTGCGCCTTGCGCCGTATGGCGACAGTGGCGGTATGCAACTTGAAATCGTTGGCGAATTATCGGGTCGTGCCAGTGATGGCCTGAGGATACTACGTGAATCTCCAATCAGGGATTCTATTGGTGCCGCGTTAGATTCGTGGGTGCTTGATGGTGATATGGCGGCAACGATAGATTTGGCAATACCCTTGGGGTTAGCTGGCCATCCAGTGAAGCAAGAGATAAATGTAGAGCTAGCTGCGGGGCAATTAAATATGCCTGATTTCGATCTCATGTTTGAAAATATTGATGGTGGGATCAGTTTTAGCGATAAATACGGCTTAAAAGCGGAAAAACTAGCGGCCAAGTTTTGGCAACAAGCGGTTGAAATAGATATCGACAACCCGTTGGTATCTTATGGCGGTTCGCAAAAACGTGAAATACTAATATCGATGAAAGGCAAATCAACGGTTGATCGTGTGGTCGATTGGTCGAAAATTTCATTATTGCAGTTTCTTGATGGGGAATTCGATTATAGAGCTCAATTTAGAATTTTTGCCGATGATCCAAAGGCCCGCCAGCGGGGCCATAGTATGTTAACGCTTTATTCAGACTTGGATGGCGCCGCAGTTGTTTTGCCTGAGCCTCTCGGAAAGCCCCGTGAAATGAAGGTGCCGTTACATGTTAAATTACCCATGGGTCTGTCTGAGCGCAATTTACATATTCGTTACGGCGATCAGCTTGATATGGTTTTGACTTCAAGAGAAACGGGGCTATATAGCGGTCATGCGGTAGTCGGCGGTGGTTTTGCTGAAATGCAACCTAGTCCTGGATTGCTGGTATCAGGTGAAGTACCGTATTTCGAATTAAAGCGGTGGCAAGAAGTCCTCAATCGTTATCAGCAATATAGTGAGGCTGCAAAGGCAGAGGATGAATCATTTAGTTTGCGATTAATTGATTTAGCAGTGGGTGAATTTACTATCGATGAATTTTCTCTTACTGATGTTAAAGCTAAAGTCCATCGGGAGCCAGATCGATGGATTGTTAATGCAACCAGTCCAGTTTTGGCGGGCGAGCTGCATTTTTTTGACAATAATTTGCCCTATTTATTCGATATGGAATACGTCCGATTGCCAACTTCTCAAGAGCCGAGCCAAGAGACGCTGTCTTCAACAAAGGCCCCTTTTGATAGCGCGCAATTATTGCGTGATGATCCATTATTAGGGGTAAAGCCCGAACATCTGCATGCGGTAGATTTCCTAACAAAGGAGTTCACAGTTGGTGACAAACAGTTGGGTAGTTGGTCATTTAAGTTGAGGCCTGATAGCGAAAAAGTTGTTTTTAAAGATGTGCGTGCTGAGTTAGATGATGTTATTTTGCGGGGCGATAGTGGCGATAAAGGCGGCTATATAGAGTGGCTAGTCGATGATAAAGTTGGGCACCGCACGCGTTTTAAAGGCAACGTATTTATGGGCGATTTAAGTGCTGCTTTTGAACACTTTGGTTTTGACGACCCCGGTGTAAACAGTCGAGAAGCAGAGTTTGTCGCCGACGTGTGGTGGCAGGGTTCTCCTGCGGTGGTTAATACCAAGCTGCTGAACGGTTTGCTTGATTTTAGGCTAAAAAAAGGCTATTTCACCCATATTGCCTCTCCTTCACCGGCATTGCGGTTATTGAACATCTTTAATTTTGCTACCTATGCTAGGCGTCTTTCTTTAGATTTTTCTGATTTTTCTGATCAGGGGCTTAGCTATGATAAGGTGAAAGGCAAAATTGATTTTCGTGAAGGAAAGATTGCGATTGTTGACCCGATTACGGTAGAAAGTATTTCTAGCGAGATCCGTATGAGTGGTGCGATTAATATGCTGGATGAAACGTTGGATACGAAAGTCGTTTTTACCCTACCATTTAGCAATAACTTACCTTGGTTTGCCGCTCTCACAGGCGGCTTGCCCGCAGCCGCTGGTGTCTACGTGGTGACAAAGATTTTCAAAAAACAAGTGGATAAATTTTCAAGTGCTAGTTATATGGTTGAGGGCACGTGGGACAGCCCTAGGGTGGAGCTAGATCAGATATTTGATAATAAAGATAGTCGCTATGTGCCGCCGCCAATAGATAATCAAGCAGACAATAGATTTAGCTTGCATTCAAGCACACTGTTGCAGTAGTTTTTGATAAAGTTAGGGTTCGATTTCTTATGGCGATTTATGCTGCAATACAGATGGTAAGCGGCGATGATTTGGCGCAAAATTTAACAGCAGCAGAGAGGTTGATTGAGCAGGCGGCAAAGCAGGGCGCTCGGCTAGTTGTATTACCGGAAAATTTTGCGCTTTTTTCGACGCTGCGTTCTGTTGAGTTAGGGCAGCTAGAAATATCAGCGCAGGGAAAAGTACGCAAATTCCTGTCCGAGTGTGCAAAAAAATATGGTGTCTGGATTGTTGGCGGTAGTTTGCCGGTTGCGTCAGGTGAGTTCAATACCGAATTGAATATTGAAAAAGTATTTAGCGCCTGTTTTGTTCTGGATAATGCTGGTAGAGAAGTAGATCGTTACAATAAGATTCATCTGTTTGATGCCCAGGTGAAAGATAATCAGCATGCTTATCGCGAATCAGATGCTATTGCTCCCGGTAGGCATATTACCGTAGTGGATACGCCTTTTGGTCGATTAGGTGTTGCTGTTTGTTATGATTTGCGTTTCCCAGAACTTTTTCGTCTGATGTTTCAACAAGGTGTTGATCTTATTGCGGTTCCAGCGGCGTTTACTCAGGTTACGGGTGATGCGCATTGGGTGCCTTTGTTGCGAGCACGGGCAATTGAAAACCAAGTTACTATTATTGGTGCTAATCAAGGTGGTGTCCATAATAGTAAGCGGGAAACTTATGGCCATTCCATGATTGTTAATAGTTGGGGAGAGGTTATCGCACAGCTGGAGAAGGGTGCTGGAGTAGTATGTGGAGAAATTGAACCGAGTGAGCAGCAGAAAGGTAAAGCGAAGTTGGCTATCGCTCAACACCAGCGTTTATTTGTTAGTGCTGACATCAAGATGCCATCGCAAGGATGAGTAAGCAGGAAGGCAATATTAAACTTACTTCTGTTTTACACTTGCAAGTTAGCTAAAACAAATATTCAGAGGTTCCTTAACTTATCGACTAAAATATGAGTGAAGCTAAAAGACCTATAAATTCTCATCGTGCCTACCATGCTCATGTTTACTTTGATGAAGCAACAAAAGATTTTGCTAGAAAATTATGTGATGTGTTGGCTAAGGAGTTTGACTTACCCATTGGCAGGTTTCATGAGAAATTGGTTGGTCCGCACCCGTGCTGGAGTTGTCAAGTTACTTTCGGGGCTAAGGATTTTGATAAATTCATTCCATGGCTTGACAGAAATAGGCGGGAACTCACGGTATTTGTTCACGCACTAACGGGTGATGATTGGAAAGACCATACCGAGTTTGCCTATTGGTTAGGACAAGAAGTAGCGTTGAATCTGAGTTTTTTTAATAGAACCTAACATTTACATGCTCTGGTCTTGTTAATCGGCAAGGTGTTTTTAAATTATTTACAAACGCTAGTTTAATGTTAACACCAGTAATCGCGTCCGCAATAAGCACATGTGGGTGATGAGACTGTCTTCATTGCTATAGCATTCCTTTGTCTTTGGCCTTAAATTAAAGCGCGTCAGTGAAACTACAGTTGATCTGAATCCTCTCTATCTAGATCGCGCAGATAACGAAAGAGCTTGCGGCTAAAACTAGGTGGTTTATTTTGAGAAATTTCTTGTTGTGCACGTCGAACAAGCTGGCGTAGATGTTGGCGATCGGCTTGTGGATAGATGTCAAAGACTTTGCTTATAGCATTTTCTTCGCCGCTTAGTAACTCATTTCGCAATTTTTCTAGACGATGTTGTCTTTGGGTTTCTTCTAGACTGTGATTCTTGATGCGGTCCAGTGCGTTTTCAATATCGCTGATTTCTGCAGTGCGCATGAGTTTCCCTATATACTGTATCTGTCTTTTTAAGGCACCGAATTTTTTGATGGTTTGGGCTTGTATTACTGCTTGTCGCAATGTGTCATCGAGAGGTATTTTTTCTAATTGGCTCGAGTTAAGCTTCACCAGGGCCGAGCCGAGATCCTGTAGTGCTAGCATTTCTTTTTTTATCTGCGTTTTACTTTTGTACTCTTCAGTGCCTGTGTTTATGGTATCTGGTTTATCGGAATCGTCTGGCATAGTGGTTGTCTTATCGTTTTTTGTGACTTAATTTGCCGCGGCTTGCTAAAAGGGCGTATTAGTAAAAACGGTACCTAACACCTAACATTAGCAATATCACGCATAAAAATAAGCTGCTAGCCCAAGAAAGGACATGAAGCCCACTACGTCGGTGATAGTGGTTAATGCCACACTGCCAGCTAGTGCAGGATCAATTTTCTGCGACTTTAAGAATATAGGTAATATCGTACCTGCTAAGGCAGCGGTAGTTAGGTTAATAATCATTGCCGCTGCAATGATGAAGCCGATAGAGGTATCTTGGTACCACGCAGCGGCTGCCAAGGCAACAATGAATGCCCAGAATAAACCGTTTAGTGCACCGACATAAAACTCACGGCTTAGCAGCCATCGAGTATTGCCTCGATTGACTTGGCCTAGTGCCAAACCGCGTATAATGACAGTAAGTGTCTGACTGCCAGCGACACCTCCCATACTGGCGACAATGGGCATTAATACTGCTAACGCCACAACTTTGTCAATAGTGCCTTCGAACGTTTTAATCACTGCGCTTGCGATAAAGGCGGTGATTAGATTGATGCCAAGCCAAATTGCACGTCTCGGTAAGGTTTTCATTACCGGCGCGAAGGTATCTTCATCTTCATCGAGCCCAGCCATACTCATAAATGAATGGTCGGCATCTTCAATAATGACATCAACAACATCATCGATAGTGACGCGCCCCAATAATTTGCCGGCTTCATTGACTACTGGCGCGGAAACCCAATTGTGTTTTTCAAAAAGGTGCGCAACTTCCGTATCGGACATATCGGCAGGAATGGCTTCAGCTTCGGTGACCATGACTTCCCGCACAGTAAGATCAGGATCATTTGTTAACAATTTGCTCATAGGTAACAAGCCGACGAACTCATCGCGTCGATTAACCACGATAATGTTATCGGTCATGGGTGGTAATTCGTCGTGGCGGCGTAGGTAGCGTAGGACGACGTCGAGGGTGAGGCGTGGCCTGACGGTAATAGTGTCAGTACTCATAATGCCGCCAGCGGTATCCTCTTCAAACGACAATACAGTTTCCAGTCGTTGTCGGTCTTGCGCATCAATCGATTGCAGTACTTCAGCGATAACTCGATTGGGCAATTGTTGCAATATATCGGCAAGGTCATCTGCTTCCCAACCTTCAGTGACTTCAATGAGCTGCTCAGTATCCATTTCTTGCACGAACTGGCTTTGCAATTCATCATTCAGCTCTTGTAGTACGTCGCCTTCAAATTCTTTGTCGATCAGTTCCCACAAAATAAGGCGAATGTGAGGGGGTGAGGATTCAATGAAATCAGCCACATCTGCGGCGGGTAAACCGTTCAACATGCGCCTGACTTGGATAAAGGTGCCGCTTTCAAGCGCCTCATTTAGCTTTGAGAATTGTTGTTGAGCTTGTCTTTTTTCCAGCGTGTGAGGCATGCCTAGGTCGTCCTGCTATCCGTTGGTACCAGCTATTGCGTAAAAAACCTAAGGGTTATCACTAATGTTTGATTGATCAATACGGCGTGTAGCTGAATAGGAGGTTCGGTTAGTATACTACTTTTTACCTGTATATTTTATCTTATCTGTCTGATGTTTTATTTATTTGTTGCTGATGGTTAGTGTCAGTTATTGGTATGGCTATTCATCTTCTCCAAATCGGTCGTTGATTAAGCTAATTAGGGCATCTTTTGCTTCTTGTTCGTCATCGCCATCAAAAACTAATTCCAGCATAGTGCCTTTGCTAGCAGCCAGCATCATGACCGACATAATGCTTTTGCCATCGACCAAGCGGCCGTCCTTGCCTGCCTCTATTTTGCAACCGTAGGCGGAGGCGGTTGAAACCAGTTTTGACGCTGCACGGGCATGAATCCCTAACTTGTTTATTATTTCAACTTCAACTCTAATCATGTATTTTTCACTAAAATATGCCAATAATACTATGCTAGTTCTCTGTGCCTCACTTGGACATTATCAAGCGTTTTGGAGAAATAAGCTTGTAAAGCCTGGCTAATATAGACAGATCGATGTTGACCCCCTGTGCAGCCAATAGCGACGGTCATGTAGCTACGATTGTTTTCTTGGAATGATGGCAACCATTTTTCTATAAATGTTTGTATATCAGTTAGCATATGTTTTACGTCATTATGACTTTCTAAGAACTCGATGACAGCCTGATCCATCCCCGTCTGCGATCTCAAGCTGGGCTTCCAGTAGGGGTTAGGCAAGCAACGCACATCGTAGACGAAATCTGCGTCGACTGGGATACCGTTCTTAAAACCGAAAGACTGAAACAAGAGCGCGATACCGGTAGATGTTGTATTTGCAACACGCTTTTTAATCAGGTCACGTAATTCATGCAGTGTCATTGTGCTGGTATCAATGGTCAAATCCGCGCGCATGGCGATGGGGCTCAGCAGCTCCTTTTCCATGGCAATTGCTTCTTTTAAACCAGTATGCTCGTTGCTCAATGGATGCTTGCGGCGAGTTTCGCTAAAACGTTTAATTAGTGTTGGTGTTTTGGCGTCCAAATAGATAACTTCACATTCAACTTCGCTGTCGAGGCGTTTGATTAAATCAGGAAATTCGGCAAAATCAGTCAGAGTATTTCTGGCGTCAATACTAGCGGCTATTTTTTGCTTAGATTCGTTGGATTTTTTTGATTGTTGAATTTGATCAATCAGATACGGCAATAATCCGGCTGGCAGATTGTCAATACAGTAATAGCCCATGTCTTCGAGGACATGCAGAGCGGTACTCTTACCGGAGCCTGATCTACCACTGATAATATTGAGTTTCATTTGTTCTACTTTTGGCTTTGTCTATGCCAGGTTTATGCTAATTATTGCCGTCAATGTAAGATAACTTTATCGTCATTATATTGCAGTACTACAACACTGGGTAAGTATAGACTATTGTCAGTAGCAATTTGAGTGTGCAGAGCCGCAATCAGCCGCTATTGTGCAAGGATAAAATTCGTCTCAGCATAATAATTGGCTGTTGTCGCAAGTTAGTTTTGGGAGACAAATAAGAAACTGCGTATTCCATTCTCGTCAGTAAATAGCTGCTCACTGATATGAGTTAGCCAGAGTAATTTACCGCATAGTTAAATAAAGACTGGGAGTCATTGGCTGAGCGCAATTTTTCTCTGAAGTGAGCTTGGCTGAAAAGTTCAGCGAGCCCCGCCAATATCTCCAGATGTTCGTCGTTTTCTTCTTGCGGTACGATGAGAACGCACAGTAGGTCAACTGGTTGGCCGTCTACTGAATCAAAGTCAATGGGCTCTACCAATTTAACCAATGTTGCGGCACCAGTGACGCAATTTTGAATTCGGCAGTGGGGTATTGCAATACCATAACCGAGGCCAGTGCTGCCGAGCCTTTCTCGTGCAAGTAAATTTTTAAACAGCTCGTCAGCGCTAATGTAGGGTAGATCTTGAGTAATGAGATCGGACAGGGTTTCAAATATTCTCTTTTTACTGCTCCCGTGTACTCCGTCAAATGTGCGTTCCGGGGTCAAGATTGATTTTAATTGCATGGTCTATTACTAAATCTCTTTGTGTGCCGACTAAAATGTTTGTCCTAGATAGACAGACACGGGTTATTGAATCATGAACTTTGTTCAATCAACGGTTTAAGCTGTGGCGGCGGTCAACTCGCTTTTCTTTGTGTTTCATTAGTTGACGATTAAGTTTATCAGCTAGTATATCTATCGCAGCATACATATCCTCAGACTCAGAATTAGCGTACAGATCTGCGCCCGATACATGGACTCTTGCTTCTGCCCTATGTATTAATTTATCAACAGTTAAAGTGACTGAGGCGCTTGTAATATAGTCGAAATGCCTTGCTAGCTTATCCAGCTTTGTTTCGACATACTCCCTTAGGGCCGGTGTTACATCAATGTGGTGTCCAGTGATGTTGGTCTGCATCTAGTGCTCCTCTCGCTTTCTCGTATTCCTTTAATGGTTTATAGGGGCGAATGGCCAATTTTCCAATATGAATATTAAATTGTATATCATCTGATCTACCTGGTTGATAGGCATAGTCGGTGTCGATGGGAACTCGGGTAAATACATAAAACACCTGGATATTTTAGCGGAAGCAGGGGCTATGCCAACCTTGGCAGTGTTAAGCGTATTAGTTATACCAGCCGTTTTCTTTCATTTGATGGCGGAATTGACATGGATTCACGGTATTTGGCAATGGTTCGACGGGCGACTTCAATTCCTTGCTCCTCTAACAGTTTTGATATCTTGCTATCACTTAAAGGTTTTTTGGCATCTTCCTCTGAAACCAGTTTTTTAATCATGGCGCGTATTGCTGTTGATGAGCATTCGCCGCCAGAAGAGGTGCTGACATGGCTAGAAAAGAAGTATTTTAGCTCAAAAATCCCTCTTGGTGTGTGCATATATTTTTGGGTGGTTACGCGCGATATTGTCGATTCATGCATGTCAACGACTTCGGCGATATCATGCAATACCAGCGGCTTCATGGCCTCCTCTCCGTACTCTAGAAAGCCCCGTTGGTGCTCGACAATTTGTATGGCAACTTTCATCAACGTTTCGTTACGACTTTGTAAGCTTTTAAGAAACCAGCGTGCTTCCTGCAAGTTATCTTTTAAGTAGGTATTGTCTGCGCTGCTGTCTGCGCGTTTTACCAGCGATGCATAGTCGCTATTAATTCTTACCTTGGGAGCTATTTCTGGATTTAGTTCAACTAGCCATCGTCCGTTTGCTTTTCGCACAAATACATCAGGAATGACATACTCGGTTGTACTTGGCGCAATTTGCTCACCTGGCCTAGGGTGTAAATTTTGTATGAGTTCAATTATCGACTTTAAGTCATTTTCACTCAACTTCGATTTGCGCATCAGTTGTTTATAATCACGGTTTGCCAGCAAGCTCAAGTGTTCAGAAATAACGGTTTTTGTACTGGCTAAAAAAGGTGTATCTGGCGGGAAATTATTGAGCTGTACCAATAGGCATTCTTTGAGGTCGTGGCAGGCGCAGCCGACGGGATCAAATTGCTGAATTAAATGCAGTATCGCCATTACTTCATCTAACTCTATTTCCAATTCTTTATCGAGTCCGCTGTGTATTTCTTCTGCGCTTATAGAAAGAGCTCCACTAGGCTCAACGGCGTCAATAATGGCGATACCAATGATCTGGTCTTTTTCACTTAAGTTGGTTAAGTTTAATTGCCATAGTAAGTGGCTTTGTAGGGATTCGGTCGTGCCGTTTTTTTCGTATTCTCGATCTTCATTCGGTGCTGCCATGCTGGTGCTAGCAGGTGATGGCTGATAGACATCATCCCAGCTGGAGTCGACCGGTAGATCGTTTGGAATTTGGTCGTCATTCCAGTCAGCCTCGGCTTGATCTGTATTTGAACTAGCTTCAGGTATTGATAGATCTTCGACTTGGGATAAGTCCTCGTTATTGGGCTTGTCACCAACCTCGGCATTTTCGGTGTTTTGAGCAGAGCCTTCAGGGTTTTCACTTTCTTCCACCACCTCTAACATGGGGTTAGAGTCCAGCGCCTGCTGAATTTCTTGTTGCAAATCAAGTGTGGATAGTTGTAACAATTTAATGGCTTGCTGCAACTGCGGTGTCATCGTCAGTTGCTGGCTAATTTTGAGTTGTAGTGATTGTTTCAGCATGGATACCGCTTCTAAAACTGTTGCAATTAGAAAGTCATCATTTGTTAGTCAGCGCGGAAGGAAAAAAAGCTGGCCAATGGTCGATGCGATAGCCTACTTTGGCTGAAGCGCGTTGCAATATTAGCAATTAGCAGCGCCTCGATTGATTAGGTTGATCGCAGTTTATTTAATGTAGTAACAGCTACCATCTTCCCCCTGCGTTTGATTTAAGTGTAGCAGGGGGGGAGCCCAACTAGCAATCTCTGTGCCGATTTCGTCTAATGCTCTAAGTTCTTACATCTCAAAGTGATTAAAATTTGCTCGATTTTTATTAGTCTCTAGTCTACTGATAGTTTTGGGTTCAAGATATAGGGATTAGCCCGAAAGATTAAGCGGCTCAGAACAAACATTCAGACTCAATGGCATGAACTGTCTTAAAAATTAGTGATTACAATGTAAACTGTTCTCCCAAATAAACTTGCCGAACGCGTTCATTTGATAAAATCGCGTCAGCATCGCCCTCTGCAATAATATGTCCCTCGCTGACAATATAGGCTTTTTCGCAGATATCGAGAGTTTCCCGCACGTTGTGGTCAGTAATTAATACCCCGATACCTCGATTTTTAAGATGTTTAACTATGTGTTTAATGTCATTGACGGAGATAGGGTCAACTCCTGCAAATGGTTCATCCAATAGGATAAATGCTGGCTCGACTGCCAGTGCTCGGGCTATTTCAACGCGTCTGCGTTCTCCGCCTGATAGACTCATACCCAAACTATCGCGAATGTGAGTAATGTTAAATTCTGTTAACAGGCTTTCTAACAGAGTCATTTTCTCGGATTTTGTTAAGCTTGAGCGAGTTTCAAGTATGCTATAAATGTTTTCCGCCACCGTTAATTTACGGAAAACAGAAGCTTCTTGGGGTAGATAGCCAATCCCCTTTTTGGCGCGCCCGTGCATGGGATAAGACGTGATATCGGTATCATCAACATAGATGTTTCCTTTATCAGCATTAACAATGCCTACAATCATGTAGAAGCAGGTAGTTTTACCGGCACCGTTGGGGCCCAACAAGCCGACGATTTCGCCACTACTAACTTGGAGAGAGACGTCTTTTACAACCTGGCGTTTACGGTAATTTTTAGCAAGATTTCTTGCTTTAAGAACTGCCATTAGTCGGCTTTTTCCTTTATTGGCACAGAGGAAGTAGGCTCGAATTCCTGATTGTTTTCTTCAGTGTTCTTGGCAGCAGGAGAGGCAATGGTGTTGGGGGGGATAACAATAACAATTTGCTTAGCGGTTTCAGTTTGGGTTGTCTTGCCGTTACCCGTATCGCCGCTTGCTGTCACCAGCTGTTTTTGAATATCGTAATTGATTTTGCTGCCTTGCATTACAGTGCCGTCTTGGTTAAGAGAGGCGTTTTCTATAAGGTGTAATACTTGTGTGTCAGCATGATATTCAATGGTATTGCCTTCAGCTTCTATCATGGGTTTATCCAATGCAGGCCTTTGACGGTAGCGTGCCGGCTTGCCTTTGGCAACAACTTTATATAAACCTCGCTCGTTATTCAGTAAACTGATGTTGTCGGCAGTGATCAGCAACGTGCCCTGGGTAATTTTAACATTGCCAGCATAAACGGTAAGGCCAGTTTTTTCGTCTCTTAATGCTTTATCGGATTGTATGGTTATGGGTTGATTACGATCGGAGGGTAGCGCGACAACCGGATAGGACCCGCTGAGTGTTTGAGTGAGTAACAGTATAGAAAGCATGAGCTTTCTATTCCTATTATTGCCTATAGTAAACACCATGCACCTCGGATAGTAATTCTATTTTATTCGTATTCAAAAATGCCTTCAGCCCCTTCGCTGTGGTTAAGCCTTCAGTCGAATGAATTGTAACGGGTTTATCCGTTACTGCAAAATGCTCATTTGGTTTAATGGTAATTTCTGTTGTTGTGAGCTGGGTTGGGACAGCTTTAATCTGATCTTTTTGTACCAGTTCTACCTCATTTTTTAGATTTATCGTATTGCCATTGTCCAAAAGAGTACCCATTTTTGCTTTGAGTTCCCAGGGGGCTCTACCTGTTTGATAGAGTGTCAATTGTGGGTTGGTTAATTCAGTTCGGTCTATTTTGGTATAATGGGAAAGATTAGATGCGGTAAGGCGGTAGTGAATTGAACCATCGTTGTTCAGTTTGATAGAAGAAATGTCTTCCATAAAAAAATCGGGGCGATCACTTTGGACAAAATTGTCAGTTGTTGGAACTGGGTTACTACTGCTTTCAAAGTAAATCAGCAAAGCCCCGACTAGGCTGACAAATATAACAATAACTAGACTAATTGGGTTGCGCATGGTGTCCCTAGCTCAGATTAGCAGTGTGCTATATTAAATATATATTTTGTTCCGATTCCGTTTGTGTATAGTACCTAATCTAGGTGTAGGTTTGTAACAGCGCTTCAAGCGTATTTTGGGCTGACATGATCATGTCGCATACTTCCCGCACTGCGCCATGACCGCCCTTTGCATGGGTGATATATTTCGCATGCTGTTTTACCAGCGGATAAGCATTTGGCACGGTAATGCCTAAGCCAACCTGGCGAATGGCGGCGAGGTCAGGTAGGTCGTCGCCGATATAGGCCACTTGGTTGAGTTGCAGGTTTAGGTCACTGATAATCTCTTTAATCGCGGTTAGCTTATCTTCTCTGCCCTGAAGAAGATTTTTTATGCCTAAGTTGTTAGCGCGCATCGTTACCATCTCTGAGGTGCGGCCGGTGACTATTGCGACGTTTACACCCGTAGATTGCAGCATTTTAATGCCATGTCCATCGAGAATATTAAAAGCCTTAGATTCGACGCCACCTTCGGCAAAGTAAAGTTGGCCGTCTGTCATTACGCCATCTACATCTAGAGCGAGTAGCTTAATTTTTTTGGCAAGTTGTATGATATGGCTCGCGGTATTCATAGTTGTTACAACCATTCAGTAGGTAGAGAAAGCTTGGATTAAACAACACCAGCGTTGAGTAAGTCATGCATATTAAGTGCGCCTATGGGCTTATTGTCTGTGTCAACAACAATAATGGCGTTAATTTTTTTGTCGTCCATAATTGCTAACACTTCTGCGGCGAGAACATCAGCCTTAACTGTTCGACAGTTTGCTGTCATCACTTGATTGATAGGCGTGGTGCGAACATCGAGCTTTTTATCTAGCGCTCGACGCAAATCGCCGTCGGTGAAGATGCCTGCTATCCGGCCGTTGTCTTGTTGTATACCCGTCATTCCCATGCCCTTTTGTGTCATTTCTAGTAGGGCATCGGTTAATAGGGCGTTCTGCTTGACCATGGGCATGTTCTTTCCGGTACGCATGATATCTTTGACTTTAAGCAATAGCTTTTTACCCAATGTGCCGCCGGGATGGGAGAAAGCAAAGTCTTCCGCTGTAAAGCCCCGGGCTTCTAGTAGAGCGATAGCAAGTGCATCTCCCATAACTAAAGCGGCTGTTGTGCTTGAGGTCGGTGCGAGATCTAAAGGACAAGCCTCGGTATCTACCTTAACTTTTACATGGGCGTCAGATGCGCTAGCGAGAATAGAAAGTGGATTTTGAGTAAAGCTAATGAGCTTAACACCAAGCCGCTTGATGAGTGGTAGTAAGGTAACAACTTCAGGCGTGTTGCCAGAATTAGATAGGGCAAGCACGACATCGTTTTCGATAATCATGCCCATATCACCGTGGCTGGCTTCAGCGGGATGCACGAACATGGCGGGCGTACCGGTGCTTGCCAAGGTAGCTGCAATCTTGTTGGCTATGTGACCTGATTTTCCGATGCCGGTTACAACAACGCGACCGCCATTCTGCAAAATAATATTGCATGCTTGATTGAAATTTTCGTCGACGGCGTCCAGCAAACTATTTACGGCATCTCGTTCAAGTGCAATAGTTCGCTTTGCAGATTTGATAAAGCCAGTTTGTTTTGTCATAGTTTCGCGCTGAATTGTTACCAAGCTGCTTGCTTGGCGTGTCGTGCTATTTAGAGCTTTGTGCAAAGTTATATTTACAGTTTATATATTTCCCATGGTAAACAGAATGACATAGTACGAACTATAGGCTATTAGCAAAGTGATGCCAGTGAGTCGCCCTAACTTGGGTGCTTTACCACGTTTATTCAGATTGGCCAGCAACAGCATGGCGGAGATAAAAAGTGTTAGCAACAGCATGGCCAAATAATCTCTAGTAAGCACTGTAGCCTCAAGTGTGATAGGTGCGATAATACCAGGTAGTGACATGACAGCTAATATATTTAGGATATTGGAGCCAATGATATTACCAAGTGCGATATCGAGATGCGCCTTCAACGCTGATATGATTGAGGCAGCAAATTCA
>JANQMK010000249.1 GCA_028280085.1 Pseudomonadales bacterium | reverse complement strand
CAGCAGTAACGAAGTGCAAGGCGAGCTTCCTGGATTGCAATCCGTTGCAATCGCCATGGGCACCGTATATTGGCGGAATAATGCCGTCGGCGGTGGATGTTGTTCCCGTAAAAAATAAAATGCTACCGGCAACAAAACTGCAACTGACTGCGCTCTAGCCATTGCAATCACATCGGCTTCATTGACATATTCGAGGTGATCACAAGATACCGCCTTATAGCGACAAGCCAAAGCCGTTGCCCCTAAGCGAGACAGTTGCTCCGCATGTATTTTAATAGGCAGATCAAGTGCTTTCGCGGCTTGAAAAACCCTTTCCGTTTGTTCTACATCAAATCCAATGTGCTCACAAAAAACATCCACACAATCGATTAATCCTTCACTGTATAAGGTTGGCAGCATCTGGCGACAAACACTGGCAATATAGTTATTCTTATTACCCTGAAATTCTGGTGGTACCGCATGGGCACCAAGGAAAGTTTTGGTTACGCCGATATTGCAGCTATCCGCCAACGCGGCGGCCACCTCAAGCATTTTACGTTCATGCAAAATATTAAGACCGTAGCCAGACTTAATTTCGATATGGGTTACGCCCTCTTGTTGCAAGCAGGTAATACGTTGTCGTGCTTGCTGAAATAGCACATTCTTGTCTGCATCACGGGTTGCGGCAACAGTAGCGTTAATTCCCCCGCCCTGACGTGCAATACGGACATAGTCAATACCTCGTAGCCTCATTTCAAACTCATTAGCACGACTGCCTCCATAAACAATATGAGTATGGCAATCAATTAACCCAGGTGTCATCCAGCGTCCGCCCACTGATATAACTTCTGTCTCAGGTGACAATTGTGCTGGCACCTCTTCGTCCTTGCCTAACCAAGCAATTTGGCTACCCGAGACAGCTATGGCGCCCTTTTTAATGGCGCCATAAGGTGCAGCAATGTTAGGGTCAAAGGTAACAATATTGACATCGCGCCAAAGTCTATCCCACGGTTTGCCAGCGACCCTTCTATCCGCTTCACCCGATCTAACACTCATGGTGTTCAGCCCACAGCAAAATCTGCTTTAACAGTAACCTAAGCAAGTCTTTAACTTCGCCAGCTTTATTTTCCTCATAGTGGTAAGGATAATCTTCTTGCATATAAATTCGCTGACTAATTTCTAATTGAACTGCATGTACATGTTGCTCCGGCTGTCCATAGTGGCGAGTAATGTAACCTCCTGTAAAACGCTCATCGAGCACCGTCGAGTAATTCGTTTGACCAGCCAAACATTGTGTTACTAATTCCCGTAACTGTTGATGACAACTACGACCATGATGAGTACCAATGTTGAGGTCAGGTAACACTCCCGGAAAAAAGCGGGCAACCCGAGAGCGAATAGAATGAGCATCAAACACGACGACTACGCCAAAGCGGCGGTATAGCGCAGCAATTACCTGCTCTACTTTATCGTGATAAGGTTGCCAATATAGCTGTATACGCCGTTCAATTTCTGCTGCACTAGGCTCACATCCATGTTCATATATTGGCGATAGATCAAAGCAACTCAGAGGACAGAGTTCTGTATTATCTTTCCCGGGATAAAGCCGTGCCCCATTTACACTGCGGTTGAGGTCGATAACATAGCGGGAATAATTCGGTTTTATAATATTAATATCCAGGTCTGAAGCGAAATCATATAACTTATCAACATGCCAATCAGTATCAGGCAATCGCTTAGCGTCAGGCGTAAAACCCTGTTCAATCGTTTTAGGTATGCCGCAACCCACATGAGGCATACTCAATAGCACAGGTGAATCGCCTGCCACAACGTCGAATACTGACAAAATGGTTCCTTAAGAAATGGGAAATCTCTCTGATAATTGTAGGCTATGCTTAACGTAACGGATTTGTCTCATAGCAAACTAAAAATTGTCCAATGAACAATCAAGATACTCCCCCTTCTTCTGGCCACTGCATTGACAAGGCTCGCCGTATAAAGGCTCCCGTAGGCAGTACTATTTCTGCTCAAAGTTGGTTAACAGAAGCGCCGTTAAGAATGTTGATGAACAACTTAGATCCAGCCGTGGCGGAAAACCCTGAAGCGTTAGTGGTTTACGGCGGCATTGGACGCGCTGCCAGAAACTGGGCCTGTTACGATGCCATCGTCAATGAGCTCAAGCAGTTGGCAGAAGATCAAACTTTACTAATTCAATCAGGTAAACCAGTCGGAGTTTTTAATACTCATATCGATGCACCGCGCGTACTGATTGCCAATTCGAATATTGTTCCCCATTGGGCAAATTGGGAACACTTCAACCAGCTCGATCAGCAGGGACTCATGATGTACGGCCAAATGACCGCGGGTTCTTGGATTTATATTGGCAGTCAGGGCATCATACAAGGTACCTATGAAACCTTTGTCGCCCTGGCGAAGCAACATTTTAATGGCGACTTATCCGGTAAATGGATTCTAACCGCGGGCCTCGGCGGTATGGGCGGAGCGCAGCCTTTAGCTGCTACCATGGCCGGCGCCTCCCTATTAGCAATAGAATGTGATGAAACTAAAATTGACCGACGTATCGCAACAAAATACCTCGACCATAAAGCCGTTACGGTAGATCAAGCACTCGACATCATTAATCAAGCCAAAGCAAATAAACAAGCAACCTCCGTTGGCCTTTTGGGGAATGCTGCGGACATACTGCCAGAGCTGATCGCACGAGGTATCAAACCCGATGCGGTAACCGATCAAACCAGTGCCCACGATCCCTTGAACGGTTATCTCCCGTCGGACTGGTCACTACAAACAGCTGAAAAACAACGCCAACTATGCCCCGATAAGGTTACGGCAGCAGCGAGACTCTCGATTGCTAACCATGTTAAAGCGATGCTGCAATTTCATAAACAAGGTATACCCACCTTTGACTATGGCAATAATATACGTCAAGTGGCGCTGGAAGAAGGCGTGACAGATGCCTTTGATTTTCCGGGTTTTGTGCCTGCCTATATTCGTCCTCTGTTCTGCCGAGGAATAGGGCCTTTTCGCTGGGTAGCATTATCTGGCGACCCAACCGATATTGAAAAAACCGATAAAAAAGTCAAACAGCTTATTCCCAATAATCCCCATTTACATAACTGGCTCGATATGGCTCGCAACCAAATCCAATACCAAGGTTTGCCAGCACGTATCTGCTGGGTAGGTTTAGGGGAGCGCGCCAAATTAGGTTTAGCATTTAATGAAATGGTTGCTCAGGGGCAACTAAAAGCCCCGATAGTGATTGGTCGTGATCATTTGGATTCTGGTTCTGTGGCTAGCCCCAATCGCGAAACTGAAAGCATGCTAGATCACTCAGATACAGTATCGGATTGGCCGATGCTAAACGCACTATTGAATACGGCGAGTGGAGCAACCTGGGTTAGCCTACACCATGGCGGTGGCGTGGGTATGGGGTTTTCACAACACGCCGGGGTAGTTATTGTCGCCGATGGAACAGCTGAGGCCGCAAAGCGATTGCAGCGAGTGTTAACCAATGACCCCGCTACGGGTGTTATGCGACACGCTGACGCGGGCTATTCTGAGGCAATTGCCTGTGCCAAAGAGCAAAACTTAAATTTACCTATGATCGCTAGAAAAGACCATCCAACATGACGCCACTTTTGCTTGAACCTGGTCAACTTAATCAACAACAATTAAGACAAGTGCTCCATTCTCCTGTCAAGCTAACGCTAGCTGACTCAGCCTATCCACAAATTGATGCCGCGTGTAAAGTCGTCGACGACATTGTGGCAAGTAAAGAAAATGTTTACGGTATTAATACTGGCTTTGGTCTACTGGCCAATATCACCATAGATCCCAATCGACTTACTGCCCTACAACAACATTTAGTGTTGTCACACGCTGCCGGAACGGGCGAGCTGTTATCAAATAACATTGTTCGTCTTATTATGGTGTTGAAAGTCAACGCCCTAGCTCAAGGTTACTCGGGCGTACGTCAGAAAACTATTGACACCCTTATTGCCTGTATCAATCATGAAATTTATCCTTGTATACCGAGTCAAGGTTCTGTAGGCGCATCGGGTGATCTGGCACCACTTGCCCATATGAGCATCGCACTCATGGGCTTGGGCGACGTCAATGTCAATGGCAATATCATCAGTGCCAAACAAGCGTTCAATAATGCAGGTATTGAGACAATAGATCTGGCGCCAAAAGAAGGGCTCGCCTTGTTAAACGGCACTCAGGTGTCGACTGCTTTAGCGCTATCTGCCTATTTTCAAACAGAAGACATTTTTTCTGCTGCTATTGTTGCCGGAGCATTGTCTGTTGATGCGGCAAAAGCAAGTGACGTGCCCTTTGATAAGCGCATTCAACAAGTGAGACGACAAACGGGACAAGCTGAAGTAGCAGGCTTCTTCCGGCACCTGCTTCACAATAGCGGCATTCGCCAATCACACCTGGGTTGTCAACGGGTACAAGATCCCTACTCACTCCGCTGTCAACCCCAAGTCATGGGAGCTTGTCTAGACAATATGCGCCATGTCGCTACCATCATTGATAGAGAAGCCAATGCAGTATCAGATAATCCCATTGTATTCAGTGATGACAATGCAGTCCTCTCCGGTGGCAACTTCCATGCGGAACCCGTCGCTATGGCTGCGGATAATTTGGCAATCTGTATTGCCGAAATTGGCTCGCTGTCAGAACGACGTATCGCATTATTAATTGATAGTAATCTCAGCGAATTACCCGCGTTTTTGGTAAAAGACGGCGGATTAAACTCTGGTTTTATGATGGCTCAAGTCACTGCTGCTGCACTTGCCAGTGAAAATAAATCGTTGGCCCACCCAGCTTCTGTCGATAGTATACCAACATCAGCAAATCAAGAAGATCATGTCAGTATGGCTACCTATGCAGCTCGTCGCCTAGTCTCTATGTGTCATAACTCTGCAACAATTATTGCTATCGAATTACTCGCGGCCTGCCAAGGTATCGATTTTCGTGCGCCGTTAACAACTTCTCCCGTTTTAACGACGGCCCATCAAAAAATACGGCAGCAGATTCCAAACTACACGGAAGATCATTATTTTGCTCCCGATATTGAGTGCGCCAAACAGTTAGTCACAAGTGGCGAATTCAATCACTATCTACCACCGGGTGCTTTTGCCAGTCTCTCTTAAGCTTTGCAGTATTTTTTGCTAGAATCCCTTATGTCGATTGATCTCAGCAGGAGCCTGCAAATGGTACTCACCCCTTCCAATATGCTACCCCTAGGCACGAAAGCACCTGATTTTACTTTACCCAACCCAAAAACCGGTGAACAATGCCATTTATCCGATTTAACCGGTAAAAATGGCACCGTCATTATGTTCATTAGCAACCATTGTCCCTATGTTATCCATATCGAACAAGGGATAAAGGACGTAGCTAATACCTATATAGACCGAGGTATTCATTTTATCGCAATCGGCGCTAACAATGTCCTGACCCATCCCGCCGATGGTCCAGATAAAATTGCTGAAAAGGATTACCCGTTTCCATATTTATATGATGAAAGTCAGGCCGTCGCGAAAGCTTACGATGCAGCCTGTACACCTGATATCTACATGTTTGATCAGGAAAACCGCTGTATTTATCGAGGCCAATTCGATGCTGCCCGGCCCAATAACGGTATTGCAGTTAGCGGAGAAGATTTACGTTATGCATTAGACTGCCTACTCGCTCAAAAACCGCTCGATAAAGAACAAAAACCCAGTATAGGCTGCAATATTAAGTGGAAGGAACAATAGAGTAACCATACTAAGGCAATCTACAAGGCTCGAAAGTCAATCTAACCAGATTCGGTCGATATAAATAATTCTCTCTTGAGGCAAATTATACGCATAAAATCCGATACTATTTAGCTGAGACATATTCATTTTTCTTAATTGAGGGCCATTTTCAATTGCCTCAAGTGTTATATAAAACGAATTCCAACCTGGCTGCAAAACAAAGTCTCTTTGATAGCGCTGTCTAAAATCAGGTTGAGACAATATGTAATGGCTATCATGAATAATACACGTAATCGCCAAAACCGCGTCGTCAGGATTATAAAGGCGCAACCACAACATAGTATAGCCACGCCAATCGCCCGGAAAGTATTTTAATCGAGGCCCCGTATACGATGTAGTTGCCAACGGCACTCGCAGCATTTGTCGACCTTTAACTACACCAGATGCAATCGTTAGTATTTCGTCACCTGCCCACCGGCCCGCTTGCGAAGTCAACTCAAAATCTGTTAACACTGGAAATTGATATCGCGCATAAATTTCATCAGTCATTGTGGCGGCCGCTGGGCTTAATAACCCTACGGCGATAATGAATAACAAGCCTTGTAAACTGCGAAGAATAGCGTAAGGAATTACCACTCTTCCCGGGTCTATAAATAGCATTGCCGAAAGCGTACCTAAGCAGTTCAGCCAAAGATCTTCATACTGGCGACTGCGATTAAAGAAAGGTTGTAGCACTTCTATTATGACACCAACAACTAAAGATAAAAAAACAACAAATAGTAAGCGAGTATAAAACCCGCGCGGCAAAAGGTGGGAAGCAAATAAAAGTAATATATACGTCCAAAGTGCAAAGGCTGCCACATGTCCGAAGGACCAAAGTGCTTCTTTTAAACGCTCGGATACTCCCATACCCATATCGACGAACATCAGCAGGACGCAGGTGATTGACAACAATATAGTAAGGCTAGCTTTATACAGCGATGCTTGCAGAAGCATATTTAATCCATAATTTAAGGAACGGCAGTTTTATTACCTGCAAACCTGCTTATCTCCCTTTATGTAGCAATATCAACAAAGCAGGTGCAAGAAAAAAGTCAGCGAGCAATGCCAAAATAATGCACAAGCCTGTCAACAAACCGAAGTTATACATATTATTTAACGTAGACAGCATGTAAACAAAAAACCCTAAAGACAATACGATGGTGGTAATTAGCATGGCCTTACCGGTAGTTGCAATTGTTTCTGACACAGCCGCCGACGTAGAAAGCCCACTATCGTATAAGCGTCGAAAGGTATGCATAAAATGTACCGTATCATCAACCGCTAGCCCGATGGCGATTGAACCAATGAGCATGGTAAACATATCCAAGGGAGCATCAATCGTCGGCATAAATCCTAGTATCAGTACAATGGGAAATATATTTGGCAGTAAACTTAACAGACCATATTTCACACTCGCCATTAATACCACCATCATAAAGGATATCACCAGCATTGCCACAATATAACTTACCGCAGTGGTAGTCATTAAATTATCTAACGTACTAGTTAATACTGGCACTAAGCCTGTTATGGTGACATCCGCCAAGCCAACTAATCTAGTCTCGTAAATGCTCTTTATCATAGATTCATAACCTGCATGTTCAATGGCGTCATCCCAAGGTAACATGATAGTGTTACGAATCTGTTGATACTGTCGATCAACCATACGCAACAGTTCATCTGAATCGCTTATTTCAAGTAAAAAAAACGCTGTCGCAAGCATTTCTTTCGTTTCTGGAATTCTATAAGCATGGTCATGGTTAGCATGTAACGCGCGATTGGTTTCTTTACCAATACCTGTCAACGAAATAACCTTGCCTATATCCAATGTACTGTTAACGGTATCGGGCTGAAAAATAACGTAACCATACCGAGGATTTATCGCTGTCAAACTGTCGAGTGCTGAAAGAAATCTCACAACATGGGCTATGTGATCCTGTTTAAGCACCTGATAGAGCTTTTTCTGATCT
>JANQMK010000248.1 GCA_028280085.1 Pseudomonadales bacterium | reverse complement strand
GAACTGTTTTTTGGTATCTGTGCTGAACAGCTTGATGAAAAAGCTTGTAACTTTATATCAGCACTAGCAACTAATAAACGGCTGATTTTGGTTCCAATTCATAAGCTGTTACTAAATCAACGTCAATTGTCTTTTCTTGATTCGCCTTTAACTGTTCAAATATCTCGACTATCTCTGGCAACAAAATCAGCCGTTTATTAGTTGCTAGTGCTGATATAAAGTTACAAGCTTTTTCATCAAGCTGTTCAGCACAGATACCAAAAAACAGTTCCGCTTTTTTCGCCTTTGTTAGTGAAGGGCTGGACAGTAACGTCTTTACCGTATCTTGGTTTGAGACGGCAGCAGCTACACCCAGCATTGTCGACCATTTTTGCAATTCGCCGCTAGCTAGTGCATATTCAAATGCTGCTTTAGCGTATGGGCGAGCGATGGTTGTTAGTTCAGCCATGTCATTCCCCAATTACAGCTCAGCAACCAAGTTGTTGACCAACTGATCATTCTTTTGAGCATCAATAGTAGAACCCAAAATCTTTTCTGCGCCGGCTAAAGCCAGTAACGACACTTGCTTACGCAAATCTTCTTTTGCACGATTAACTTCTTGTTCTATGTCTGCCTGGGCTGCTATTTTCAAGCGGTCACCTTCTTTGCGTGCAGTATCTTTGGCTTCTTCAACAATTTGATTAGCTCTTTTATTGGCCGCTTCAATAATGCTTGCCGCTTGCGCCTTAGCCTCTTTAAGATCTTGTGCAACTTTTTCCTTTGCCAGTTCTAAGTCCGTGTTGGCACGGTCTGCCGCCGCTAAGCCTTCTTCAATCTTCTTTGCGCGTTCGGCCATAGCGTTAGTAATAGCAGGCCAGACAAACTTCATGCAAAACAAGACAAAAACTGCAAAAGAGAACGATTGACCAAATAAAGTTAGATTAATATTCACGCCGTCATCACCTCAGCTTCTATAAAAGTTGCGCTCGCTATAAAGCGAGACCCTTTTACCCAGTAATCCCTGGAGCAACAACAAAAAGAACATACATGCCAATACCTACACCAATCATGGGTACCGCATCAAGTAAGCCAGCAATAAGAAACATTTTACCCTGTAGCATCGGCGCCATTTCTGGTTGACGAGCTGATCCTTCAAGCAACTTGCCACCTAAAAGACCAAAACCAACTGCTGTGCCCAATGCGCCCAATCCAATCAACAAGGAACATGCAATAAGAGCTAAACCCATTTTTCTATCTCCTACGATTTAGTTAAGTTTTAAATTAAAAGGTATTAGTGTTCATCAACTTCGTGTGCCATAGATAGGTAGACTACCGTCAATACCATGAACACAAAGGCCTGCAATGCAATAACCAGTATATGGAAAACAGCCCAAGCCCACTGCAATACCCCCGCCAGCGAACCAAGGAACCAACCAGCGCCATACATAATGGCAATCAAGATAAAGATCATTTCACCAGCATAAAGATTACCGAAAAGCCGCAAGCCTAACGAGATTGGCTTAGTACACAAATTAACTATTTCAAGAAAGAGGTTCACGGGAATAAACGCCCAGTGATTGAAGGGATGAAGAGCCAACTCTTTCCAAAAACCAATCAAGCCCTTCTCTTTAGTGCTGTAATAGAGAATTAAAAAGAATACAGAAAAAGACATACCGAGTGTCGCGTTGGGATCGGTACTCGGCACCACTTTAAAAAAGAAATGAGGATCACCAGCTAGATAAGCAGCAAGAGAGGGAAGCCAATCAACCGGAACAAGATCCATCAAATTCATCAAGAACACCCATACAAAAATGGTCAAAGCCAGGGGTGCAACTAATGGATTCTTATAATGAAAGGCATCTTTGACATTATTATCGACAAACTCGACAAGCATTTCGACAAAGTTAAGCAACCCGGTTGGTACGCCAGCATGAGCCCTTTTTGCAGCAAAATTAAACACAAAACAGAATAAGATGCCCAACGCAATTGACCATCCCAGCGTATCTAAATGCAGGGCCATAAACCCCATGTCGGCAGCTTCTTGTGATGTATGAGCCAGGGTCCATGTATCTTGGCTAACAACACTACCATCGTAACGTGTGTAGCCAGCCGGAAGCTTACCATACGTTAAGTTTTGAAGGTGATGCTGTATATATTCTGTCGAGCTTTGAGTTCCACCTGCCATACCGTTATCTCAAGTCCAAATCACTTCAATGTTTAATTCGTTTCACGTCACTCTGAATTCAGCACTATTCAGCATTCTGATTTACAGTTTAGGTAATCCTGAGCCCACTAACAGCAAAATAACCAATAGACTACTTGCGCTTTAAAACGAGCTGACCACAAACCAAACCAACAATCACAGTTAAACCATAGGATGCAAACAAAACAGCAATATTCACTGTCAGTGTGTTTCGATTTACTAATATAAAAACAATCGCAAATAGCGCTGCTGTCAAAGTGAACTTACCCGCTTCCCCTAGATACATAGAGCGTGCAACCTTTGTTGACGCTTGTGCCCCACGGTAACGGAACGCCAGCCGAGCAAAATATGCGCTAGGAATGATGCAAATCAACCCACCCAGCCAGACTGAAAAACTGTAAATTGGCGATTTGATCAATAACATTGCCGCTAAGACTGTAATAATCAGAAACTGGTATAATGCGATGCGGTAAACAGGCGGTGACTTAATCGTTGCTGCCATAAGTTAAGTTATACGCACAAGCTACCAAATTCACCAACCGTCTCTCTGCCACTCAATTCAATAGGCCTAGCTAATCGAAAGCAAGAAACTATATATTAAATATTGAAAATATACTTACTTACCTGATTCACTTTCTTACTTTTAACTGGCCTGTTTTACTCACCTTTGGCGGGGGCGAATTATAGGGGGAATCATACGACTGTTCAACAAAAAATCTGTTTTTGCGACAACTATTTACAATAGCCGCAATTGTATCAGATAAAAGTCATTGAATGCGATTCAAAATGCTATCAAGCTCATCTAAATTTGAATACTTAAAAATCAATTTACCTTTACCTTTGGCCGTGTGCTGAATGTTGACGGAGGTCCCTATTTTAGCACTGAGCCTTTCTTCTAACTGCTTGATATCAGGATTTATTTTTTCCTCATCAAGACCACCCTCAGGCGTTTTCTTGCTGCTTTGGGCACGACGAACCAGAGCTTCCGTTTGCCTTACTGACAAATCCTTGGCCACGACAGTTTTTGCAATATCCGTTTGCTGTTCAGAATCAAGCGTTAATAGTGCCCGGGCATGACCCATTTCTAAATCACCATGCTCCAGCATTACCCTGACTTCTTCTGTCAACGTCATCAGGCGTAGCAAATTAGTCACCGTTGTACGGGACTTACCAACCGCTTCAGCCACTTCTTGTTGAGTAAGGTCGAATTCATTTTGCAAACGTTGTAAAGCAATGGCTTCTTCTATTGGATTGAGGTCTTCCCGCTGAATATTTTCGATTAAAGCCATGGCAATAGCAGATTCGTTAGGTATATCACGAATAATCACAGGGACTTTGGTTAAACCGGCAATCTGGGCTGCACGCCAACGGCGTTCGCCAGCGATAATCTCATAGCGGTCTTGACTGATGGGTCGCACCACAATGGGCTGGATAATACCTTGGCTCTTAATTGAACTAGCCAAATCTTCTAGCGTGTCGGGATGCATATCACGTCTAGGCTGATAGTTACCTCGTTGAATAACATCCACCGGCAATGATTGAGAATGACCAACAGGGGTTTTAGCTTGATTTACCTCATCGGAAGCCTTTGCCGGCTGTAAAGAAGAGGCTTTATTTTGACCTAAAAGAGCTTCTAATCCCTTTCCTAAACCACCTTGCTTTTTCCCCATGCCAATTCCCCGCCTCATCCTTCCTTCAAATCTAGTAATACGATTCTAGCTTTACCTATATTATTTATTATTGGTTAGAACCCAATTCAGTTTAAATATAAACTAAATACGACCGTCAACAAATTTGAATTATCATTACGTATTCATTAAATAGCTAAGATATCCTACTTGCTAGGTACTATTCAGCGCTATTCACTAACTTCATCTGCAGATCTAACTTCTTCTGTGCTGAGTATTTCAAGATCAGGTGGGCCCATCTGTTTTCCAGCAGACTCCGCCGTTGTCGGTTCACAACCTAATTGATCACAATCTAAGACGCTCCCCGTGACACTCTGATTCGTGACACCCTCACTATCCTGAGCAACAAGCTCTCTTTGTTCTTTTTCTTTACGCTGTATTTCACCCGCTAACGCCAAATAAGCTAACGCACCGCGAGACTTAGGGTCATAAATCAGCGCAGGCTGGCCAAAACTGGGGGCCTCAGCTAAACGAACATTGCGTGGTATTACAGTATCATAGAGTTTGTCGCCAAAGTATTCCCTTAGTTGTGCTGTAACATCATTAGTTAAACTATTGCGCGGATCATACATGGTACGCAAAATGCCTTCTAGCTGTAGCTCTGGGTTAAGTACAGCCGTAATGTCGGCAATAGTATCTAACAACGCTGACAGCCCCTCTAAGGCATAGTATTCGCATTGCATCGGAATAAGAACACCTGTTGCCAACGCTAATGCATTGACTGTTAACATATTAAGAGAAGGTGGACAATCAATGATGATATAGTCGTACTGATGCCTAACTGGCTCAAGGGCAAAGCGCAGTTTAAGTTCCTTATCAGCTAAACTGAGTAGTTCTACTTCTGCAGCAGTCAAATCACCATTAGCGGGTAGTAAATCAAACCCACCCTCACACTTCTTAACAATGGTCTCTGTAACGGTAGCCTGTCCCGTTAACAGCTCATACACTGAGACGCCAAGCTGATTTTTATCAACACCACACCCCATAGTGGCGTTACCTTGCGGATCAAGGTCAACTAAAAGCACTTTTTTGTTCACGACGAACAGTGAAGCAGCCAAGTTAGTACTGGTTGTGGTTTTGCCAACGCCACCTTTCTGATTTGCGATTGCAAGTATTTTCACTGATGTAATGGCCTCTATTTAGCAACCCAAAATGTAAATCAGGGACAATGAGTTCATTGGGCCGCTTTAGCCAAAACAGCCAGCGACATGACCCAATTCTATTAGATGGCGTTCTTCTTCTAAACCTGGGACATCTAATTTATTCACGCTAAGAACCTTATAGTCTTTTGGCAGCTCAGACAACTCTTGTTTTGGGTATGTACCTTTCATAAGCCAAAACCTACCGCCCTGATGTAAAAGATGCTGACTATAATCAATAACTTTAGCCAGACTTGTCACAGCCCTACTGAAGACAACGTCAAAACGCCTCTCTGGTTTAAAACGCTCAGCACGGCTATGTTCTACCCGCACATTATTGAGCCCTAACTCCATACACACATGAAACAAAAAGCGTGTTTTCTTACCATTACTGTCCAGCAGCGTGATCGCCTTGTCCGGAAAAGTAATCGCTAAAGGAATGCCGGGAAGTCCAGCACCTGTACCAATATCAATCCAACAGTCACCTTGAGGAAAACTCGCAATCACTAAGCTATCCAAAAGATGACGGCAAATAATCGCTTCAGGCTCAAGCACCGCCGTCAAATTATAAGTCTTGCTCCATTTAACGATAAGCTCTAGGTACAATAACAACCGATTTAACTGATCATCATTAAGGTCAATAGCCAGTGTATCGACACCATTTCGCAAACACGTTTTCAAATCACTCATTAGCAGCGAATAACAGAACTAAGCGGACTGTACTGGACTGTCGGTAGACGGCCGGCTAGCTAGATGATTTTTCTTGAGATAAATTAACAACAAAGAAATTGCTGCCGGCGTCACGCCGGAAATACGCGCAGCTACCGCTAAAGTCTCTGGCTGGATGTGTCTTAGTTTTTGTTTTACCTCATTTGAGAGTCCGCTAATTTTATTGTAATCAAAGCCTTGTGGTATTTTAATGTTTTCCTGACGGCGCAATCGATCGATATCTTCTTGTTGGCGGTCTATATAGCCAGAATATTTCGCCTGTATCTCAATTTGTTCTGCTGCCTGCCGGTCAGTAATGCCATCACCTATCAAGTGACCAATATCACGATAAGCTAACTCCGGCCGTTTTAGCAATTCATATAGGCTAAACTCATGTTTTATTGGAGAATTAATTTTATTATTGACAGCGTCACCCGCTGGCGTTGCCGGTTGCACCCAGGTCGATTTTAAACGCTCAGTTTCGTTGACAATAAGCGCCTTCTTATCACAAAAGTGTCGCCAGCGGTTATCACACACCAGACCTAATGTCCTACCCGTTTCTGTCAGCCGCAGATCAGCATTATCCTCGCGCAGTAGTAGTCGGTATTCAGCTCGACTGGTGAACATTCTGTAAGGTTCTTTAGTGCCCGACGTGATAAGGTCATCCACCATAACCCCAAGGTAGGCCTCATTCCGCTGCGGGTACCAAGCCTCTTGGTCTCTTGCTTTAAGCGCTGCATTCAACCCAGCCAATAACCCTTGTGCCGCCGCTTCTTCATAACCGGTAGTGCCGTTTATTTGCCCAGCGAAAAATAATCCATCAATAAACTTAGTTTCCAGAGAATGTTTTAGATCTTTTGGATCAAAAAAATCATACTCTATGGCGTAACCGGGTCGAGTAATATGAGCAGACTCAAACCCATTCATCGATCTCACCAAGGCTAACTGGACATCAAACGGCAGACTAGTAGAAATGCCATTGGGATACAGCTCATGGGTACGCAGCCCTTCTGGCTCAATAAATACCTGGTGTGATGGCTTGTCAGAGAAACGATGAATTTTATCCTCAATGGATGGACAGTAGCGCGGCCCAGTTCCCTCTATCACGCCGGTATACATCGGCGAACGATCCAAGTTATCGCGAATAATTTGATGAGTCTTTGCGTTAGTATGGGCAATATAACAGCTAACCTGCTGGGGATGTTGCGCTGTTATTCCCATGAAGGACATGACTGGTGTGGGGCTGTCTCCAGGCTGCTCTGTCAATACACTAAAGTTAACTGTCTTCGCATCAATTCGCGGCGGCGTACCCGTTTTAAGTCGGTCGACATTAAATGGCAGCTCTCTTAATCGCTCAGCCAGACGAATGGTGGGAGGATCCCCTGCTCTTCCACCTAAATGGCTGTCCAAACCAATGTGGATTTTTCCCCCCAGAAAGGTACCTGCGGCTAACACAACACAGGGAGCATAAAACCGAACACCGATTTGAGTAACAACACCACACACCTGTTGCTGATTAACGATAAGGTCATCCACAGCTTGTTGGTAAATAGACAAATTAGGTTGGTTTTCAAGAATCGACCTGATCGCCTGTTTGTATAGAGCCCGATCTGTTTGTGCTCTGGTTGCTCTAACGGCAGGTCCCTTACGGGAATTGAGTATTCGAAATTGAATACCGCTTTGATCAGTTGCTACAGCCATTGCACCACCTAGGGCGTCAATTTCTCTCACCAAATGGCTTTTGCCGATGCCTCCTATAGCTGGATTGCATGACATTTGGCCTAGTGTCTCAATATTATGAGTTAACAGAAGGGTATTAGCCCCCATTCTAGCGGCAGCTAGGCTAGCTTCGGTACCGGCATGGCCGCCGCCAATAACAATCACATCGTATTTTTCTCGATAGTTCACGATATCTCTGCTTGAACGTATGTTTACTTGAATGATTTGAGACCACAATATCAACTGACGGTGCATTATAAGAGATATTGGATAAAGAGCAAAATTTGCTCCGCGCAAAGTAGTTTACTTCTAGCCTAATATTTTTAAATAAATGAAATCTTATGAATATATTATTTCTAAATTAACTCTATAACTTTCTAATACTATTATTAAAGGCCACTATATTAGCTGTGGATAACAGATTTTTTTATAGCTAAAACAATTAGTTATTAACTTTATAATCGATTGGAAAACAGCTTGGGAACCTGCATTTAAGCACTTAATTAACCGTGTGTTAGTTACGCTATTGAGTTTATCTAGTACCCACAAATGGGTATTTATGTGGATAAAATAATTGGTTTTACACAGACTAAGTACATGTAATTGGCCTATTTATTCACAGGCCTTGTGTATGATGAATAACTTGTTAATAGTCTGGTTATAACCTGTTTAGCAATATGCTGGTTTATGTGATTAGTTTGAACCTGATTAAGAATAAATAACTTATCCAGGCTATGTTAACATTCTACTCACAAGTTGTTCATATTGTACTAACGGCTTGTTAGTAACTTTAACTATCCCATAGATAATGGTGATAGCTATCAGAATTGTTGGGTGTTTTTAGACAGAGCGTTGGTATTGGCTTTGAGGGTTTTAGCTTTACTTGCCAATACAGAAGCTTGAGAAAATATTGCCCAATAGATCATCAGTTGTGAATTCTCCGGTTATCTCTGACAAAGCATATTGTGCTTCGCGCAAATCTTCAGCAACTAGTTCACCAGCTAGTGTGCTATTGAGTTGAGATAATCCGTTATTGAGTAGTTTTTTTGCACGCTTTAGGGCATCTAGGTGACGTTGTCTAGCAATAAAACCGGTTTCAAGCTGACTGTCAAAATTGGCGCGCTGTTTTAAATGTTGTTTTAGTAACGCTAGGGTATGGGGCTGGGTAGCCGAAAGTGCCACGACGGGAGTAGATTGATTAATAATTTGGTTTTTTAAGCCAGATAGGTCAGTTTTGTTGTGGATAATAGTGATATGGTTTGTTGTGGATAACTTGCTAGTAAACTCTGGCCAGATTTTTTCGAGCTCGGTTTCTTGTGTGTCTGTGCTATCAACTACCAGTAAAATTTGGTCTGCATTATTTATTTCAGACCAAGCACGGCGAATACCTTCCTGCTCGATAGGGTTAGGACTGTCTCTCAGGCCCGCTGTATCGATAATGTGGACAGGAAGTCCATCGAGACTGAGCTGTTCATGAATAACATCCCTGGTTGTTCCTTCAATTGGGGTGACAATGGCGCTTTCTTTGCCGGATAGGGCATTCAACAGACTCGACTTGCCGGCATTAGGTCGACCAGCTATGACCACAGTGATGCCATTATTCAGCAAGACTCCTTGTTTCGCTTGCTGCTGAACGTCTGATAAATGGCTGATAATGGATTCTAGTTCTGATTTAATTTTACCATCGGATAAAAAATCAACTTCTTCTTCAGGGAAATCGATCGCTGCCTCGACGTAAGTACGTAAGTTGATAAGGCATTCAACGAGATGAGTTATCTGATCTGAGAAAGCACCTTGCAGTGAACGAACCGCATTACGGGCAGCCTGCTCGGTCGAGCTGGCAATTAGGTCTGCAATCGCTTCGGCTTGATTAAGGCTAATTTTATCGTTGAGGTAAGCTCTTTCGGAAAATTCGCCAGGTTTTGCTAATTTGGCGCCAAGCGCAATGATCTCTTTTAATAGGCAGTTAAGAATAACCGGACTGCCATGGCATTGTAGTTCAAGTGTATCTTCACCGGTAAACGAGTGGGGTGACGGAAAGAAAATGGCGATTCCTTCGTCGACGACGGTGTTATTGGCATCTCTGAAACGGCAAAAAGTGGCATAGTTAGGTGTGAGTTGCCGCTGCGTAATGCGCTCTGCAACACATTTAGCTTTTGTACCCGAGACGCGAATGATACCAATGCCACCACGACCTGGCGGCGTTGCTATCGCTGCGATTGTCTCTTTGGCGTATGCTAATTGGTGTTGCATTGTTAGCTGTTGTCGCTTAGCGAATGGATATTCTTGCGGTGATCTGCTGAATGCTACAGCTATAGTAGAACCGCGTTAATTAGACCCACTGTTTTCAATCTGTCTAGTTATCACCCATTGTTGTAAGATAGATAGACTGTTGTTAACAACCCAATAAAGCACTAGACCTGCTGGAAACCATAAAAAGAAAAATGTGAATATCACGGGCATCCATTGCATCACTTTTGCTTGCATGGGATCGGGTGGCGGTGGATTGAGTTTTTGTTGAATATACATAGTAACTCCCATGATGATTGGCATCAGGAAGTAGGGGTCCATTACGGATAAATCTTTAATGTAACCAATGAAAGGTGCATGGCGGAGTTCTACGCTTTCGAGCAGTACCCAATAAAGAGCAATAAATACCGGCATTTGGACCAGAATAGGTAAGCATCCCCCAAGCGGATTTACTTTTTCGTCTCGATACAGTTTCATCGTTTCTTCCGACATTTTTTGTCGGTTGTCACCGTACTTTTCTTTTATTTCTAGCATCTTGGGTTGGACGCGTCGCATATTAGCCATAGAGCGGTAGCTGGTGGCGGACAAGTGAAAAAATGCGGCTTTCACGGTAATAGTGAGTAAGATAATGGTAAATCCCCAATTACCTATGCCTGAAAAGAGATCAAGGGTAATATCGAAAGGTAGATGGAGTGAACCAGTGGCATAAAAGGTCATTAAGGCAAATAATGGTTGGGCAACAAACCACAGCCAACCATAGTCAATGGTCAGGTCAAGCCCTTCGGAAATTTGTTCAAGCCGGTATTGGTCTTTGGGGCCAGCATAATAGCTAAATTTAATGGCACCACTTTCTCCAGCAGGAATTTGAGTTGCGCTACTCGTGAGGCCAAATAGATAGAGGTCTTGGTTTTTTACTTTGCGCAATTTATATGTGTTGAGCTGTTCTGGATCAGGAATCCAAGCGGTAACGAAGTAGTGTTGTACTAGTGCTATCCAGCCGCCCTGGATAACTTCTTTGAATGACTTTTCTTGTAAATCTTCAAATTCAACCTTTTTGTAGCGTTGTTCGTTGGTTCTTAATGCCGCGCCGGTATAAGGCTGCAGTCCCATACTGCCGGCCTCAGAAACGGGTTGGTAACTGTCACGTTTTATTTGTGCAAATAAATTGGCTTCCCATGGAGCGGCACTTTGGTTGTTAATCAGATACTCAAGTTCTATTAAGTAATCGCCACGTTTTAGTATGAAGCGTTTAGTAATCGTTACTTCAGGTGATTGTTGGTAAATAAGGTCAATAGTTAGCTGGTTGTCTGCATCAGACAATTGATAACTTGAGTGTTGACTAGTGAATGTTGGTCTACCTTGTTGGGTGTCGGTGCCATTTTTACCAATCAAACCACTCTGTGCAATATAGGTATGGGAATTGGTACGCCTCAACAGATTAAAGGGGATATCGGGCGTATCAATTTTTGCGTAATGTTTTGGCAGAGATAAAGAAACGATATCACCACCTGTTTTGTCGATAACAAAATCCAATACGTCTGTCGTGACTCTTATCAATTGTTCATTTGAGTTAGCTACGGAATCAATGAGTGCTGACTTTTCATCGTTGCCATCAACGATATTTTCTGTTGGTACCTGTGGAATATCGCTATGGTCCATATTCGGGCTGCTGCCTTTAAAGTCAGCAGTAGGTAAAAGGTTAGACTGATTTGTGACGATTGGCGGTAATTGTTGGGTTTTAAAGTCTCTCCATTCAATAACGAGAAGCCAACAGACAATTAAGATTGCACCCAGTATCGCTGATCTTTGTATATCCATGAATTGGTTACTTTTTGCAGTTTGTGTTTGAAGAAAGACTCTCTTGATGGCAACAAGGCACGGGATCAAAGCCGCCCGCATGACCTGGATGGCATTTTAGTATTCTTTTGAAACCTAAATAACCACCTTTTATTACGCCAAACCGTTCAATGGCAGCATAGGTATACGCTGAACACGAAGGATAGAAGCGGCAGTGAGGTCCCATTAAAGGGCTAATAGCAACGCAGTAGAATTTTATTATCAGGAGAACTGATGATCGCATTAACGAAAAACCTAAATTGCTGTGGTGTGCTGATATTGCTGACAATGGGAACATAAAATATAAGTTAACTCAGATTGCTGTTGTCCAATTATATTACTATTTAGGGTGTTGAGTTTAGTGTTGTGTCTGTTTGTCGGGCTTTTTTGGCACATTTTGTATCGAGACGTTGCCATAGCTCTACAAGTTGCTGATTTACGGACTTGTTGTCGAGTTTATCTAATCCACGCCTTGCCAGCACAACGGCGTCGATGCTGAGTGGTTTAAATTGATGATGTCTAAAAGATTCTCTAATGAGACGTTTTATTCTGTTGCGCTGCACCGCGTAACGGATGTTTTTTTTAGCGATAACTAAACCTAATCTTGAATGCTTTAGGCCATTAGGTCTAGCTAAGAAAAGTATATATTTGTTGGATACCTTTAAAGAAGAGTGTTCGAAAACAGCTTGGTATTCTTTAGCAGTAAGCAGCCTACGCTCTTTGCCAAAAGTGAAACTCGCCACTCAACTGGTCACCAGGGAAATAAAACCAACTTACGCCGACAGTTTTTTGCGGCCCTTTGCTCTTCGACGTTTAATGACAAGTCTGCCGTTTTTGGTTGCCATACGGGCTCGGAATCCGTGGGCGCGTTTGCGCTTTAAAACGCTGGGCTGAAATGTTCTTTTCATAATTTTTTACCTTTTAGTAAGGTTCACACTATAAACAATTTAAACCGGCTGTGTAAAAGAGCGCGAATTTTAGAGAATTTTCTTCATTAGATCAATTTGTTTTCAATATTTTTATAGGTCATTTGTTGTTTTAGGTAAACTTATATTTTTGTTTTTATTACACTTTTGCAATAAATTGGCTAAAAATGTGAAGTTTTATAGATGTGGATAACTCTGATTGTTGGCGGTAGACTTACACCTCTAAAAATTACCGCCTGTAGTTGTCCACAGACATCACTATTCTAAGGAGAGGTCTTGCCAGAAATTACTTGGGAAAAGTGCTTAAACTGCCTGAAATCCGAGCTTCCTGCTCAACAGTTTAATACTTGGATACGCCCGCTGCGTATGGAAAGCGCAGCCACTGGTGAATTAAAACTTGTTGCACCTAATCGCTTTGTTCTCGACTGGGTATCAGATAAATTTTTATGCCGAATTAACGAGCTGATCGATGAAAACGCTGAGGATAACCAATTTAACGTTGTCCTGGAAATTGCTTCGCGCCAGAAAACACGTACTCCGCGACGATCCTCGATGGCACATTACACGGCATCACAACCAGCGACAAAGGTTGTTGCTCAACCTGTTGCTGCTATGGCTGAGAATAAAGCAATAAATTCTCTTGAGCCTTGTTCATCAGCGGATGTTACGGAACATACGGTGGCAGATATGTCACCAAACTATCTATCCAGCAGTGCTCTTGCACCTCGGCAGGTGCAAGTTGAAGGCGCTATTAAACATCAACATTCTCTTAATATTAATTTTACCTTTGATAATTTTGTCGAAGGCAAATCAAACCAGTTGGCTAGAGCAGCTGCAGTGCAAGTATCGAAAAATCCGGGAGGGTCTTATAACCCGTTGTTTTTATATGGCGGAGTTGGTTTGGGCAAAACCCATTTAATGCATGCAGTAGGTAATGCGCTGCTGAAAGAAAAAAGCAATCCAAAGGTGGTTTATCTTCATTCAGAGCGATTTGTAGCCGATATGGTAAAAGCATTGCAATTGAATGCTATTAATGACTTTAAACGCTATTACCGCTCGGTTGATGCATTATTGATCGATGATATCCAGTTTTTTGCTGGCAAAGAACGTTCTCAGGAAGAGTTCTTTCATACCTTCAATGCTCTATTGGAAGGCTGTCAACAAATGTTCTTAACCTGTGACAGATATCCAAAGGAAATTAATGGCCTCGAAGAAAGACTTAAATCTCGCTTTGGTTGGGGGCTTACCGTAGCGGTTGAGCCGCCCGAATTAGAAACGCGAGTGGCAATCTTGATGAAAAAAGCTGAACAAGTGAATATGGAGCTTTCGCCAGAATCAGCTTTCTTTATTGCTCAACGGATTAGATCTAATGTAAGGGAGTTAGAAGGCGCACTAAAGCGCGTTATTGCGAACGCACACTTTACTGCACGTTCGATTGATATTGATCTTATCAAGGAATCGCTAAAAGATTTATTAGCTCTGCAAGATAAACAAGTTAGTG
>JANQMK010000207.1 GCA_028280085.1 Pseudomonadales bacterium | reverse complement strand
GAAGTGGCTATCGTAGCTATTATTGGCATCATTATTAGTACGGCGGTATTGGTGTTAATTCCGCGCCCGATATTATCTGGTATCAATGGTTTATTGGTTGCCGCACAACAAATAGGTTCTGGTAATTTGACTCAACCGATTAAAGCGAATACCCGCGATGAATTAGGCCAACTGGCGCTGACTTTTGAGAGAATGAGGAGAAATTTGCATGGCTTAGTGCTTCGCAGTCAGAGTGCCAGTGTACAGATTGCCTCCGCCGTTAACGAAATTCAGACAGCAGCCAGCCAACAAGCAGCTACTGCAAATGAGCAGGCTACTTCCATTAACCAATTTAGGGCAACCATAGGAGAAATGTCTCGCACAGCTCATGAGTTGTCATCGGTTGTGGCGGAAATCAATTCTTACGCTGAGCGTGTCACAGACCATGTCGTTGCGAGTAACGATAAATCATCTGAACTGCTGGAATCAATGAACTTAATTAGTGATTCCACTCAACAGACTTCTGGTCGCATTAAGTCTCTTAATGACCAAATGGACAGTATCAATGATGCAGTCAACGTAATCTCAGGGGTTGCAGATCAGACCACACTATTGTCAATGAATGCTTCTATAGAAGCCAATAAAGCGGGTGAAATGGGCAAGGGTTTCAGTGTCGTAGCCTATGAAATCCGCAGGCTTTCTGATAGATCAATTGACTCGGCAGGGGATATTACGGGTAAAGTGAGGGATATTCAACGTGCGACAGAGAATTCCGTTGTCGCAATGGATAAATCGTCAGAAGAAATTCGTTTAGGTATCGATCAGGTAAGGCGTTCAACCGAAACCTTATCCGATATCACGGAATCGCTCGCAACTATTCGATCACAAATTAACGATGTCAGTTCAGGTGCAAAAGAGCAGTCAATTGCATCAGGTCAAGCGCAGCAAACAGTAGGCGAACTATCTGAATCCAGTAAGATGGTCAGTCAGGCAGCGAAACAAACAGTGACAGCTGCGTTTGAAATCAATGCTATGGCAAATCAATTGGCTGAGTCAGTCTCTGCATTTAGAACATAGGCTAACGTTCAAATGAGACTAAGTAAAGGATACTGCTTAAGATGGAATTGTTGACTTTCACTCAGTCTAATGGGGATTTTGCCATCCCAGTTGAGCAAATAGACGAACTATTGCCTATTATGTCGATTCAGTCTATTCCTGATTTACCCCATTTTATTGAGGGGGTTATCAATCTACGGGGCAAGGTACTTCCCGTGGTGGATATGGTCGAAAAACTCGGTGGACGCCGCGCAACACCGCCGCCACCGGTTACCAATGCCGAGCCGGTTTTAACTCACTTTACAAAAAACACTCGACTGGTTGTCACAATGCAGCAAGGACATAGTCTAGCTGTTATTGTCGACGGCGTCGCGGGTATCGAGACATTTGATCATAGTGATATTCATGAAAACATTATTACTGAGGATGCACATCCGGCACATCTAAAAGGCATGATTATGTTTGAAGGGAAAATGATCCAAATTATTGCCATTGATCAGCTGTTAAGTGAGGTAGAGTTGTCACAATTAGTAGAACGTGATAAGAATCTTTCAGGTGAAAATATGAGTGATTCTGGCGTAGTTGTGGTGCCAAAGGATGATACCAACCTCGGTCATGCAAGGTATTAGTCAAATCATGCTGGCTAAGCGGAGTTTATATTTTCTAAGTAAATTGAGACGGTAATGAACGAATCAGATTTCCTTGCAATATTTCAAGAAGAACTAGAAGGCGAGCTAAAACGGGCGACTGACTTTACCCTGCAGTTAGAAAATAAGGTAGGTGACAAAGAACTGTTACAATCGCTTATGCGAGAGTTCCATACTATTAAAGGGGCGGCCCGCGCTATTCAGTACAACGAAATTAAGGATACAGCCCATCATTTAGAAGATATTTACCATGGCATACTTGAAGGAAAAGTTGAGCAACGTCCAGTTTTAATTGATCTAACGTTTTATACCATAGATCTTATTAAAGAGATTCTCGCCAAATGCCTTAGTAGAGAACCGTTACCAGATTATGAGGCATTGCAAGGACTTGTCGAAAGCTATATGGCAGGCGAAAACCCACCAATTCCATCACTACAAACCACATCCGTACCCACTACAAAAGCTGATCTACCGCCGCCTGAAAATACCCCTTTGACTAACAGCACTGATAGTGAATCGATAAATCCCTCTGACCACGAAACAGCGATACCCGAAGACGAGAGCAATACGCCTGGGGAATCTTCCTCGATAAACGCTGTAGCAACAGAACCAATACCCAATGATACACAAAAGGTAAGTTCAACATCCACCAACAAGAGTTCGCATAGTTCCAACGCCTCTTCAGGTTATCAATCAGATGAAGAGTTAATGGATAAACTATTTAATCTTTCAGGAGAGCTAATCATTGCAGCCAGCTCCTTTGATCCACAACGCGACGCCATGCGTAAAGTTGCCGTTGGCCTAGCACAGCTCCAGCGTCAACTGAATCGTGACGGGACTCATCATCTATCAAAAAATTTACAACATATTATGGGGTACCAATCGGAAGCCCTCGATCTATTAGATTCGTCTAATAATCGCATGCGGATTTTATCCGAAGAATTAGAGGACTATGTTAACACGGCACGCCTGGTTCCGCTCGACGTAGTGTTTAGTAACTACCCGAGGATGGTGCGAGATCTAGCAAAGGAGCTGGGTAAAAACTGTGAGCTGACAATAGCAGGAGAGGGCACTCGAATTGACCATGGCGTATTAGAAGCAGTGAAAGCGCCGCTATTGCATATTATTCGTAATGCCATTGATCATGGACTTGAGGCTAGCCCTACCAGACAACGTCTAGGCAAAGATCCCACCGGTAAGTTGGTTATCCAAGCGCTCCAATTAGGGTCACAAATCCAAATTCGTATTCAGGATGATGGTGCCGGGATCGATATGAATGCGATTAAGCAGAAAGTATTGCAGCGAGGGGATACTACCGAACAACGCTGGGAAGCAATGGACTTATTCGAGCAACAGCAGTTTCTTTTTTTACCAGGATTTTCCACATCGAACACTGTGACAGAGATATCCGGCAGAGGAGTGGGTCTCGATATCGTTAAGTCTGATGTGGAGAGAGTTGGTGGACGGGTCATGGTAGAAAGCGAAGTTGGACAGGGGACAGCCTTTATTTTAGAGCTGCCTCTGACACTATCGATGACGCGTTGTCTGTTAGTGGAAGGTGGTAAACATCCATTCTTTGGTGTGCAGCATTATGCCTTTCCAGAGAACGATATTGTTAGTGTAATTCGCATTCAATCTTCAGATATACGGCTACACGAAGGTAAAGAAACCGTTAGAGTTGGCGGGAAGACACTAGCTCTCTATAATTTTTCTGCACTAATGGGTCTTACGCCATTGAAGGAAAAGGTGGAAGAAAAATATGTCCTAATTCTCGGTGATTCGCCTGCCATTGCACTGGTAGTCGAAGCTGTTGTAGAGGAACAGGCGATAGTACGGCGTCGCTTTGATGAGCGTCTTGGCAAACTGCCCAATATAGATGGAGTATCACTGTTACGAAATGGCACCATGGCCCTAATAGTTGATATTAAGGATCTTTATCTAACACTGTCTGATCCGGCTACCGTAATTGGTGATGTACAAACTAAAGCCACAGGTGAGGAAGATATTCAACTCAAGCAAATTTTAGTGGTTGAAGATTCACAAACTGTAAGAGAGGTGGAAAAACACTTCTTAGAGTCAGCCGGATATGAAGTGGCAACCGCCATTGATGGCGTAGATGGGTTTAACAAAATCAGAACAAATAACTTTGACTTGGTAATCAGCGATATAGATATGCCGCGGATGAATGGCATTGAGTTAATAGGAAAAATACGTCAGGATGAGAAATATAATGATTTACCTGTTATTGTTGTTTCCTACAAGGACAGAGACGAAGATAAGCAAAAAGCACTTCGCGCAGGGGCTAATTATTACGTGGTTAAATCTGAATTTGACACGGATACTATGCTAGAACGGATTAGTAGTTTGTTGCTGGTGGATAGCGATAACACAGGTGAAAGCCTCCTTCAGTAAAAATAGAGAAAAAGTGTTGAAATAACGGAATAGCAAGAAATTTGTCATCCTAAAAAACAGAGAATAAGCTCCGTATAAAAAGGGCTAGTGGTACGGAAGTGGTGTGATATGAATAGGTGTAGATTATAGTGAATAGCAGTCGCCACTCAAGTACGGTTGTTAGTCATAAAGTATACCGTGTATTAATTGTTAACGATTCACCGATGTTAACTACTGTTTTGCGCGCGATTCTTGAAACCAACCCAGATTATAAAGTTGTTGGTTGCGCTAACGACGGCATTAATGCGCTGGATTTTCTTCGGCAACAAAGCGTTGATATCGCTCTGATGGATATTCACATGCCGAACATGGGAGGGATTACCGCCACCCAAGAAATAACAAAACGTTACCCTAATGTCCGCATATTAATTGTGACAGCTACCGTCACTGCCAACATGAGCTATATATTTTCAGCTCTCAATAGTGGCGCTTTAGATTACGTGCAAACGCCTACCTTGCCTTTTAAACCCGGCACCCGTGTTTCACCTGAAGAACTGAAACGCAACGGCCAGCGATTGCTGTCTAAACTCGAAAGCTTAATAAAGTTAAGGCCCAGATTACCGGAGCATACTATTGACACAGTCCCTGTTAAACGCCAAGAAGTTGTGCGTAATGATGCAAATGCCAATAAATCTCTTATTATTGCCATTGGTACGTCGACTGGGGGGCCATCGACATTATCAATGTTACTGAATCAGCTAAGCACTCAGCCTTCC
>JANQMK010000202.1 GCA_028280085.1 Pseudomonadales bacterium | reverse complement strand
TGTCGTTGATATTGATGCCGAGATTGATGTTAAGATCGATAGTGTAATTCATGTTGAGATCAATATCGTGCCACCATTGAGGAACTTAATTAGGTGAAGCAAGTCGAGATGTTCACCGACGGCGCCTGCCGTGGTAATCCGGGGCCAGGTGGTTGGGGGGTGTTATTACGTTACAATGGTGTTGAGAAATCACTGTGCGGTGGTGAACGCGATACCACTAATAATCGCATGGAGTTGACAGCCGCGATAGAGGGGTTGAGTGCATTGAAGCAGCCCTGCGTAGTAGCGCTGTATACGGATTCAGAGTATGTCCGTAAGGGTATTACTGAGTGGATCAGCAATTGGAAAAAACGCGGTTGGAAAACCGCGGCGAAAAAACCCGTAAAGAATGCCGATCTTTGGCAACGGCTAGATCAAGAAACGGCGCGACATACTATTGATTGGTATTGGGTTAAAGGCCATAGTGGTCATAGAGAAAATGAGATTGCCGATCAACTAGCGAACCGAGGTATCGATGAACTTGAATAGCCCTATTGCTTGAGCTTATGATGCTTAAATCAGTGATACCAAATTTAGATAGGCACTGGCCATTAGGTGTTAATGATTTAGGCATCAGTAATTGAGATATTATCAGTAATTAAGATATTGATAGTTTTAGATATTAATAAAATTAGATAAAAGGTAAGCGTCTTGCGACAAGTAGTGTTAGATACCGAAACAACGGGTATAGATCCGGCCAGTGGCCATCGCTTAATAGAAATAGGCTGTGTCGAGTTGATTAATCGCCGTCTTACCGGCAATCACTATCACCAGTATATTAATCCTGAACGAGAAGTTGAACAGGAAGCGATTGAGGTACATGGCATTACCAATGAATTTCTTGCCGATAAACCGCTGTTTGCTGATGTAGCAGAAGAGTTCATCGAGTATGTTAAAGGTGCTGAACTGATTATTCACAATGCGCCATTTGATATTGGTTTTTTAAATCATGAATTAAAGAATGATGGCAACCGTTTTGGTTTGATGGAAAAGCATTGCACGGTACTGGATACATTGGTCTTAGCGAGGAAAATGCACCCGGGCCAGCGCAACAGCCTTGATGCCTTATGTAAACGCTATGATATAGATAATTCCCATCGGGAATTGCACGGTGCGTTACTGGATTCGCAAATACTAGCTGATGTCTACTTAATGATGACTGGCGGGCAGGTCAGTTTGGCACTGAACGCCCAAGAGTCCACGACGAGTTCTGCCGGTAAGAGTAGTGTACAGAGGCTGCCAGCTAGCCGTGCAAGAGGAGTAGTAGTAGTGGCGACAGCGCAAGAGCTGGAAGCTCATGAGCAAAAGTTGGCTACGATCAATGAGGCATGCGGAGAGCAGTGTATATGGCTGCAAGATAGCTAAACACCCGTAGCTCTAGTAACGATTCCTTGAGTTAACTAAATCCAATTTGCTACAGCAAGCCAACCGACGCCGCCCATAACAATGGTGTAAGGTAATGCCATAAAAACCATCTTACCGTAAGACAGTCTGATTAATGGCGCGAGTGCTGACGTTAGCAAGAATAAAAATGCCGCCTGGCCGTTAGGTGTCGCTACACTAGGTAAATTGGTGCCCGTGTTAATGGCAATGGTTAACTTTTCAAAGTGCTCTCGGCTAATAGCGCCAGAATCTAGCGCCATCTTGACTTCATTAATATAGACGGTGGCAACAAATACATTGTCACTAATCATTGATAGTAACCCATTAGCGATGAAAAACATTGGCGGTTGAGCACTTATTTCCATAGCTAAAACAGCGTCTATGATAGGTGTAAATAGATGTTGTTCGTGTATAACGGCAACGATTGAAAAGAAGACTACAAGGAGCGCGGTAAATGGTAACGCCTCTTCGAAAGCATGGCCTAATTGGTGCTCTTCGATAATGCCGTTAAAAGCGGTTAATAGGACTATAACCATTAGGCCTACTAGACCAACCGCAGCAACATGGGTTGCAAGTGAAATAACCAAAATGATAGCTATTATGGCTTGGGTAACCAGCGCTGCTTTGTCTCTGGTGGTGCGCTTGCTGGACTCTTCTCGTTCGTAGTCTTCCAATATATTGCGAACGGATTCGGGCAATAGTGTACCGTAGCCAAAAGCTTTGGTTTTTTCTAGCAACACACAAGTAATCAGACCGCAAACAAGTACCGGCATTGTGACCGGAGACATTACTTGAAAAAACTCGATAAAATTCCAACCGGCCTTCGTCGCGATGAGCAAATTCTGTGGTTCTCCAACCAATGTGCACACGCCTCCGAGTGCTGTGCCTACTGCGCCATGCATGATAACGCTGCGTAGAAAAGCACGAAAAGCCTCTAAATCTTTGCGATGGTATGCGTGTACTGTCTGATCGTCAGAATAGTCATGGGAATGATGTATCTTTTTGCCAGATGCGACTTTATGATAAATAGTGTAAAACCCGACGCTAACACTAATCAATACAGCGGTTACGGTGAGCGCGTCTAAAAATGCAGACAGTATGGCTGATATGATGCAAAATAGAAACGACAGCAGTGTTTTAGAGCGGATGCCAAGCAGGATTTTGGTAAAGAAAAACAGCAGCAGGTCTTTCATAAAATAAATTCCCGCTACCATAAAGATTAGCAATAAAATAACTTCGAAGTTTGCGGCTGCTTCTTCATACACCGTATGGGAATCAGCTAAACCTATAATGATAGCTTCAATAGCGAGTAGACCGCCTGGTTGTAGTGGATAGCACTTTAATGCAAGAGCGAGGGTGAAAATGAACTCTCCGATAAGACACCAGCCTACTATGAATGGACCTGCGTCACCTAAACCAAATACCAGTAACGGATTGATTATAAGAAAAGCAACAATAGTATTCTTATACCACTGTGGTGCTTGACCTAAAAAATTCCGCTTAAATGCATCACTAAATGTATCCGTTGGCATAGCGACCTTCCCAGGTTTATCGTATTGAGCGCTTTGTAAAACCGTTTTAATGCCATTGTGGCATGGCCTTTCTATTCATAACTGACGGATTTACACTTATGTAAAATTAGCTTAGCAAATTTATTGTCGACTCGCGTTATTCTGTTGACATTGAATTTGCATTTAAGACGTAAGTTGCGGCTCGATATGTCATTGGTAGTTTTTATTGGCAACGGGCATGGCTCGCATTAACAATCCTTGGTAGGGTCTGACTCGGTCTTAATGTTGGGGGATGCGAAGGTACATCGTTTATAAATTTTTTCAAGTGTTCTAATGAGATGTGTAAAAAAACGACGTCAAATGTGGTTTTTCAGACATATTCGCTGCTAAATCGCCCATTCATAGACATTTGCAAGGGCGCTGAGAACTTTTTCCGGCTATTTCTCTTGTTCTCGTTCAGCTGTACTTTATAGTTTGAGCTTTATCGTGAAATGCAATAAAGTGATCATGAAAAAACCAAAATAGTTATGATATTTGAGTGACTCAGGTGTGATGTGGAGATGGATGACTGCTT
>JANQMK010000195.1 GCA_028280085.1 Pseudomonadales bacterium | reverse complement strand
TCATGGGTACCCAATTCAAACGGCAATAATACGCTAGAGAGTTGTAATTCACTGATGCAGTGCTTAAGGTCAGCGATAATGCCTGCAGTGCTTTGGTAGCGCTCTTCAGCATTTTTAGCCATCAGTTTTCCTACGATATCGGAAACAGCTTGAGGGATTTTTGGCTTTAACTGACAAACCGGAGCAGCTTGTTTGGCGATATGGCAGTGGACCATTTTCATCGCATCGTTTACTTGATAGGGCAGGCAGCCGGTGAGAATCTCGTAGAAAGTGACGCCGAGGGAATAGAAATCGGAGCGGTAGTCCAGCGAGCGATTCATACGTCCAGTTTGTTCTGGCGAAATGTAACTGAGAGAACCTTCGAGATTATTAGGATTAACGATAACTTGCGTTTCTCTTGGAATGATTGAAGAAATACCAAAGTCAATTAACTTGACGGTATTACTTGGACGGTGCCAGATAATATTGCCTGGGTGGATATCTTTGTGAATGATATCTTGTTGGTGAACTTCTGCAAGTGCTTCGGTAATAAGAACAAATAGCTCTAACTTTTTGCTAAGTCCTAGCTGAGTAATATTGGGTATATTATCTAACGACTCGCCATCAAAGTCTTCTAAAATCAACGCTAGGCTATTACCATAGATTTCTTTATTGTAGACGTTAATGGTTTTGCTGCCTTTGAGCGCATTTGTCATGTCGAATTCGATTTTAAATCGATGAAGCTGATCAAAGGTGGGGTATTGCTGATTTAAAATCTTGACCACGACAGGCAACTTGTCACTTTCGCGAATCGCTCTGAGGACTTTTGTGCGTGAACTCTCAAAGAGTTGATGAGTAAACGTGTAGCCTGGAATGGACAGCATGTAATGGGACCGTTTTACTAGCTATAGCGCTAGCGCATACAAAGTTATTGTTATACAGTTGTGACAAATTAATTGAGAATAAAATAATATAATAAAAAGTATACTTATAATTCTTTTTTGATCAAAAACATGACATGCTGCACGCTTTGAATTCAAATTGTTCACATATTAGCAATTTGTCATCTTGCTTCATTTTTATAACGACAATTAATAAGCATATATGGACTTTTTGATCAGCTTTAGACCCCATTCTTCATAGCACTAAATCGCCGTGGTCGGTCTAAGACGCCAAATATGCAGTCAAAAAGTTAAACCTAGATTCTGCGGTAGAGCTCAACTGCGGAATCTAGGTCGTACATCAGAGTCTTTGGTAGAGACAGGCTGGACGCTCTATTGTTAGATGCCGTAAACGGTGTACGGTATCGGTTGTCGGTCACATGGTCGCATCGACTTCAAGGCTAGGTTGTCTGAGCATAAGCATAGTAGTCTGATAAAACATCGTACTTTGGTAAAACATAGTGCTTTGGTAAAGATAGTATTCTGATTGAAACACCCGGGTTAAAGTAGCCTGATTAAGGCGGTACCTTGACTAAATATAATCACTGTTCGATGTAAAGTGCTTTGTCGTCATTTAGTTGCGATTCCTTCGCATATATACGTTTATTATCTTTTGTAACTGGTGTAAAAGACGTTTAGCAGAACGCTTATATCTTTCTTCGATTCGATACCTAAAATGGTTATATTATGATTAAACGTGGGTATGTTTGGTTTTTTCTATTCACTATTCTATTTACCACCACCGTACAAGCATCAGTTCATCAGGTGCCACCTGCATTAAAGTTATGGCAAGAGTGGGTGCTTGATAAACACAGACCGGAAGTTGATTGTCCGTTTCGCATTGAAAATAACAAGTTTAGCCGTGCGTGTGTTTGGGCAGAGCGGTTGCAGATTGACGTTAGTCGGACTCAGGTTCAGTTTACGTTGTCTTTGTCGACGGAATCTAAAGGCTGGATCCAGTTACCTGGTAATCAACGCTATTGGCCCAGTCAAGTGACGGTCGATGATAAGGAGGTGGCGGTCGTGTCTCGCACCGCAACCAATATGCCCGCTGCACGCCGTGCCAAAGCCAACCAATACCCCAGTATTCGCTTGGCGCCCGGTGACTATCAAATTAAAGGCGTTATTCCTTTGACAGAGCCTATACGTTCCATCACTGTGCCATCGTATATAGGCCTTGTTGATTTGACTGTTATGGGTAGACGAATTGACGCCACGGACATTGATAAACGGGGGGAGCTTTGGTTAAAACGCAACGCAGTTGGTGCCGGCGGGCAAGCGGCCAACAACGCTATTCAAGTTAAGGTTTTTCGTAAGCTAACAGATAGTATTCCGTTGATGTTGGAAACTCAGGTTGAGCTGTCGGTATCGGGTAAAGCACGTGAAATTTCTATCGGGCAACTACTGCCTGACGATGCCGTTTTAACACATTTTGTTAGTGATTTACCTGCGCGGATCGAGCGAGATGGGCAGCTTAGGATACAGGTCCGTGCCGGCAAATGGTTGGTCAAAACCACGGCGCGTTACCAATCGCAGCGCCATACTTTTGGTTTTGAGCAGCGCAGCGATGAATGGCCGGATAGGGAGGTTTGGTCATTTGAAGCGGTTCCCCATTTGAGAGGTGTGAAAGTTTCAGGCGCGGAATCAATTGATCCCAGTCAGCTCCAGGGCCCAAAACAATGGCAGCGATTGCCTACGTATCAGATCTCTAGTGATGATACTCTTACTTTGACAGAACTTTACCGAGGTGAGGTAAATCCACCGGCTAATAAGTTGCAGCATACTAAAACGATCTGGTTAGATTTTGATGGAGACGGTGCAACGGTAAGAGATAATATTGCTGGCAGCTTAGCGCGAGAGTGGCGTCTATCGGTTGCCACAGATATTGAACTGGGTAGAGCAGTTGTTAACGGCAACCCGCAGGTCATTACCCGGTTACCAGATGGTAGCAAAGGGATTGAAGTGCGTGATACTCAGGTAGATATTGAAACCATCAGTCGCTTCAATAATATTAAGGCTTTTGCCGCCACCGGCTGGCGCCACGATGTCGATTCCCTCTCGGCAACCTTATTGCTACCGCCTGGATGGAAGCTATGGCATGTTGTTGGGCCCGATAGTGTCAATAGTACCTGGTTGTCCAGTTGGGATCTGTGGGATATCTTTATTTGTCTATTGGTGGTAGCAGTTACTGCTAAAGTTATAGGTAAACGTTGGGCGCTGTTGAGTATAGTACTGCTAGCCTTGGTTTACCATGAAACCGCAGCGCCTGTTTTTGCATGTATTAGTTTGCTATTTGCACTTGGATTTCTGCGTCTGTTGCCAGTACATAATTTTCGTAAAATAGTCGCTGGTATTTGCTACGGTATTGGGCTGATAGTTGTTGTATCCTTGTTAAGTTTTGCTGTTGAAGCAATTAGAAAGAGTATTTATCCTCAGCTTGAGTATCCGCAGACAATCAATCAAGGCTCCGCGTACAAATCTACGCGGGCTGTGAGCATTGCTGATTCATCGGCTCAGCACATAAAACAAGAAATGCCAACATTACTACATGAACGGTCGTTACTAGAAAATGAGGTAAGTGATGAATTGGCCGTTGGCGCAGCGCTTAGTGAGCCCAGTCCGAAATTTCAACGCCGTTACCAGGCTGCGCCCGAAAATATTCAGACGGGGCCTGGTATTCCTACTTGGCAATGGCACCAAATTCATTTTCATTGGAGCGGGCCGGTTACGGTAGATGAAACGGTTGAGTTATATATATCTCCACCATTATTGACTCGCATGTTAGGTATTTTGCACGTCATTTTGCTATCGGCATTTGCTGCCCGACTACTACTATTGTTATGGCAACTTCGTGTGCCCTTGGATAAAGGTGAAGCCTCCGGTATTTCGGTAAATACACCTGTCGCTAGTATTTTGTTGTTATGTTCAGTTTTTCTGTCGTTATCAGCTAAAGATGTTTATGCGGATGATATGGTAGCAGAAGGTACTTTTCCGCCGCCACAGCTACTTGAAGAATATGAGCGTCGCTTATTGGCAAAGCCAGATTGTGGCGCAGCTTGCTATGCTACTAATAGTGTGCATATTGACGCGACGCATAGTGTCGTTAACATCTATCTTAGTCTTTCAGTCCTGGATAGGGTAGGAGTACCACTGCCGAAATTTTCCAATTTATGGCAGCCCAGTAGTATCTCTATTGGTGGACAGCCCGCAAAAAAATTGCTTCGACAGCGAGATAGCTGGTATTTGTTGTTAGACGAAGGTGTTCATCATATAGTGGTGCAAGGTAAACTGCTGGGTGAAGAGTTTAAAATCGATTTTGCAGAGCCGCATAATATATCTGTCAATGCGCCTGGTTGGGAAGTGACGGGGTTTGTGGGAAATAGGTTGCAAGGTAAAAGCTTGGTTCTGAAACGTAAGTTAACTACTCAACAAGTTAATATGTTGTTTCCTGATCCGATTACACCGCATGTATCTGTACAGCGTAACTTTGTGTTAGATCGTGATTGGATTGTTAATACGACTGTAACCCGGATAGCACCTCTGGTGGGTTCGATTAATATTAGTATCCCGACCTTACCAGGAGAAAAAATTACTTCAGAGCATGTTGAAGTCAGTCAAGGTCAGGTCGCCGTTGCTTTAGCTAAAAACCAGCGCAGCATGACTTGGCAATCCAACGTCGAGGCTAAAGCAGCTTATGTTATCGAAAATAATAGTAGCTCTAATGTTGTTGAGCATTGGGCAATAGATGCCTCGCCACGCTGGCATCTTGAGAGTGAGGGCCTTGTGCCAATAAAAACTGAAGCGGCCGGTGCCTATTTGCGGTGGCGTCCTTGGCCCGGAGAGAAGGTTACTATCAAAGCCACTCAGCCCTTGCCTGTTGCAGGTACAGTAACGACGGTGGAAGCAGCTAAGTGGACATTTTCCCCTGGTGATCGCTCTTCAATTGCGGAACTCTATCTTTCGATACGCAGTAGTATTGGTTATGACTATCAATTAACGCCGCCGGCTAACGCCGAACTAGAAAAATTAACCATCGACGGCGGCGAGCGCGTGTTACCAAGTGCTAGTGATAAAATATCTATTCCGTTACGACCGGGATTACAAACGATAGTGCTTAAATGGCGACTACCTCAGGGTATTGATAGCGTATTAACGACACCGCCCCTGGTACTATCTTCTCCGCCTAATAATATTGATTTAGTTGTCAATGTGCCAAGAGACCGTTGGCCCATCTTGGTTGGTGGTCCCGCTATTGGACCGGCAATGTTGTTCTGGGGAGTTTTGGTTGTCTTGCTGTTGGTTGCTGCACTACTGAGTTATCTTATTAGGCGCTTTCAGTTGTCGATCCCACTTAATATATGGCAATGGGCCCTCCTGATCCTCGGTATGAGTACGGTTAACGTAGTGGGTAGCTTGTTGGTTTTTGCATGGTTTTTTGTGTTAGAAGCAAGAGGTCGATATAAATTGCCTACTATACGCAGTCAATTTAATTTAATGCAGTTATTGATAATCTTGTTATCATTGGCCAGTGCGGCCGCTTTACTGATTACCATCCCCCAGTCATTGCTCAGTTACCCGGATATGCAGGTCCAAGGTAACGGTAGTCATAATTTCTATTTTCGTTGGTATCAAGATCACACCAGCGGTGCTTTGCCAACCGGTTGGGTGATCAGTTTACCGATGTGGGCTTATCGAGCAGCAATGTTGCTGTGGTCATTATGGCTGGCGTTTGCGTTAATGCGCTGGATTGTCTGGGGATGGGAAAAGTTTTGCTATCAACAAGCATGGATGAGCGGAGAAAAATCATCTCAGAAGGTTTCCGACGATCAAAACCTGTAATTGGGTCAAAAAACTAGCCGCTCATTGATTTATCTTCAATGAGCTTATTGGCTTATTCGATTCTCACATTAGACGGAGGTAATGGAGGATTAGAATTATTCTGACTGCTGCCAACTCTTGTTATGCTGTATGACCTAGTAACTGGCGTGGCTGCTTCGTGAATGGCATTATCTAACTCAACCAGTCTTTCAACGGCGGGAGCCATCGAGTCGAAATATTGTTGTCCTCTTTGGCCGCCATTCTGATAGTAGCTGGTGGCGTTACTGGTATAGGACCTCATACCTTTCCAGGGGGGAGAGCTGCCAAGGCTAGAGCGATCAATGCCATGCATATCTCGAATTCTACCTAGCACTTCTTGACCTTGCTCCCAGACGGGACCTGCTGTGAGGGTCGCCATATTAAAACCGGCCGCTAGCTGTCCAGCTGTTAGGGTCGCAATTAGAACATCGTCACACTTAAGCTCATAGTCTCCTGCATTGAGCCCAGTCACTTTTATTGAGTAGTTTTGCCAGTCATCAATTTCAGGTATCAGCGCGACGGCATTTTCTTTGCCAGCTTCATCTATCGCCCAAGGGAGCCTTTCATCTAAACGGTCGAAAGTGCCACCAGTCGCTGTCAGTAGTAGATTACTGATAGTACATCCGTTACATTCTACTTCAGCGTTGCTAGTCGCATCTAATGTGGCTTCGGACACCAGCGTTTCGACATCGAGTTGCTTTAGTACCGCGTAGGTAATGGCGATATGCCCAGGGGTTCCCGGGTGTACGCTATCTGAGCCGCCAAGGTCGACAGAGTTGTTAGTCCATTCATCGAGTAACTCGTGCCAGGTTTTTGCATATAGATAATTAGGGGTTGCCGCTAATGCAATTTCTTCATAAGCATCATTGAAATTGCCTATCGCAGGTTTACCGTCGGCACTTTCAGTGGGATGAGCGCCGATGAGCACCGGTGTAGCCCCGCTAGTGCCTTTGATCCAGGTATCAATAATTGACTCTGTTGCTTGTTTCATTGCAGCTTTATTACTGCCATCATTATGGCCTAGCATCAAGAACACATAATCGGGACTAAGTGGATAAGCAAAGCGCTCATATTCAGAGCCTAGCCATCCGGCTGAACTGGTTCCACCGCGAGCAGCTTGCTGTATGCGAAGATCTAGCTCTGGGTAGGTAAGGTGGAGCCAAGCAATAGCGTAATGGGTCCACTTATTAGCATTTGAAATTGAATCGCCTGCAAATACAATGCGCTGGTTGGCCTTAAGATCAAGGCGATCTTTCAGCGGGATTGCATAAGATATTGATGAGGCTAATAAAAATAAGATGGTTAAAGTGGAAAATCGAGCAATGAGTCTTCTTGTTAAGTTCAAGTAATGCATTGACATTCACTCATAATGAGTAGTTTTTAATTAGTTAGCTGAATCGACCGTTGCGGGATACATTTGCCAACTGCCAATAATGATTATACACGTAGAGCCAAGCAAGGGGGTATGACACATATCACATGGGTGGGGGTACTTATTGTAGGTATTGTGCTCGGACTCTTTGCCTTGTCAAATCAATAAGACTAGGCTTGCTGGTCGCTGTCTATACTAAACTGGTTATTCATGGGGACTGTTACGATTAACTTTCTTGCACGTCCTCCATTTTATCAGTTTTCTATCGATTTTCGTATCAAATTGAATTTGTTTTAAAAAATGGAGCACAAACAGAAGAACAAGCATGGATGGATTTGACGTGATGTGGTTAGAAGCGATAGTGAACGGCGCTAAAATGTAATTAAAGTGTCATATTAATATTCAAGTTTCGTTTGTTTGAGCTATCTTTTATTTCTCTTCTGTTTACTTAAGGCACCTCTGAAGCATTTCCTCATTATTCAGAGGTGCCTTAATTATTTCCCAGACTTTTAGCTAGTTGATTATTTGTGGTTGCGTACATGGATGATAGAGTCATCTGAATAATAGGATGGCGGCGTGTGGCTAGTTTACACCAGCCCATGTTTACGCCATATGAACTCATTGCGATGATCAATCAAGCCAACCGATCGACAAAGCTGAGTCGTTTCCGCAAAAGCGTTTTGTATTTGTCGTCGGTATTCCGGGTTATCATGGTAAGTGTCTTTAATAACGGCGTCTGGTATGGCAAAGTCTCGAATGACTGTTTTGCTGGGCTTTAGCATGATAGCGGCTATTATTCCTAAAATGGCCGGTACGGCAGAGCGTAGAATGTGGCGTTTGGTGTGGCTTAACTGTGGTACTCGTTGTGCAACAAAAGATTTCGCAAAAGAAATATGGCGTGCCTCTTCGGTGGTATGAATTTGCATGATACGTTTTACTAATGGGTGTAGTTCATGATTTGACTGTAATACTTGACGCTGATTGTAGTCTATTGGCTCTTCGCCACCTAAGACAAAGATAAAGAATAACTCGGGAAACCAGAATCCCAATTTTGCGATTTGGTCAGCGCCGACACGCATCCACGGCGGAATTTTCGCAGCTTTCGTCTTACTGCGATTGATAAATTCTTGAAACATCAGAGAGTGCTGGCATTCTTCTATTACCTCGTGCATTGTGTAGCGGAATTCAATAGCCCCCTCAGGTAGGCGGCTGATAAAATTGAGTGCGC
>JANQMK010000167.1 GCA_028280085.1 Pseudomonadales bacterium | reverse complement strand
ACTTGTGTTTCAGGAATATCAATACCCTTTAAAGGCGCGTAACGCACACGTATATCAGCGACCGGTTCGCCACCAACATTACGCTCGTTACTCAACGTCAAGTCAGCTCCCATTAACGTTAATAAGTTGATAATTCCGATACGTGTTGGATTAATACCGACATGTTTAAGCAGTATGTCTGATCCCGGCGCAATACTTGCGCCCACCATAAAAAATGTCGCCGAAGAAATATCAGTCGGCACGTCAATATCAATTGCTGTAAGTTGGGGCTCGGCTGATACTGACTTTGATGCCGCTGATTCAGGAGCTAAAGTAGCTACACCGCCGTCTCGGGTCACATCCACCCCAAATCCATTCAACATCCGCTCAGTATGATCTCGGGTCGGGGCCGGCTCATTGACCGAGGTTTGACCCTCTGCATACAATCCCGCAAGCAATAAACACGATTTAACTTGCGCGCTGGCAATTGGCATATCGTAGTGTATAGCTTTTAACGCTTGTCCGCCCCGAATCTTGATAGGAGGTACATCTCCCTCATCCATCGTAATATCAGCTCCCATTGCCCTCAATGGTTTAGCGATGCGGTTCATTGGTCGCTGCGATAAGGAGGCATCACCAGTGAGCTCAACATCAAAATCCTGCCCCGCCAGCAGGCCGGCCAACAACCTCATCGAGGTACCGGAATTGCCTAAATAAAGAGGACCCGGTGGCGCTTTTAAACCTTTTAAACCCACGCCATAAATAACGACTTCGCCGTCACTGGGGCCTTCGATTACCACCCCCATATCACGAAAGGCTTGCAACGTCGCTAACGCATCTTCACCTTCTAGAAAACCATGAACTCTGGTCACGCCCTCAGCTAATGCACCTAACATAATCGACCGATGGGAAATAGATTTATCACCAGCGACCTTTAGTGTGCCACTTAGCTTTCCCCCCGGATTAACAACAAACTCACTATGTTCTTGAACCATCGGTTTCGTATACGCCTCGCCCGCCAACATCTTTATAAAATGGTCTCTCGCCGCCTTCGCTCGGGTAAAAATACCGAGAATAGTTTCGCTATCGTCCTGATTAATTGCCAGCGTCAATTCTGCTAAATTATGTTGAAAATCGGCGACAGCTTTTAGCAGCGCTGGCTTGTTTGCCATCACAATATCATGCCACATAACGGGGTCACTTGATGCAATGCGTGTGAAGTCCCGAAAGCCGCCCGCCGCATAACGAAAAATCTGCTGATTATCTGCTTTGCCGGCCAACGTATCGACCAATGAATAAGCCAATACGTGGGGTAAGTGACTCGTGGCAGCGAGTACCGCATCATGGTGATCGACATCCATTTCAAGCACTTCAGCCCCAATGGACTCCCATAGTTGTCTAACTTTACTTAAGGACGCCGTCGCAGTGGATGATAACGGTGTTAAAATCGTTCTGCGATCAACAAATAAGTCTACTTTTGCTGCTCTCACACCACTTTGTTCCGAACCCGCGATCGGATGCGCTAAGACAAAAGACGAAGGAACCGTGCCGTAAATATTTTCTGCAGCAGCCAGCACACTCCCTTTAACACTAGCCACATCTGTTACTGTCACTTCGGGCGATAAGCAGGCTTTCATAGTCCGAAATATTGACTCCACCGCCAAGGTAGGCACGCCAACAATAACCACATCATCGCTATCTAGCTCAGCAAAAAGCTGCGACAAGTCTGTATAATAAGCATCGATAATACTATTGCTTTTCGCGTAGATTAAGTTATCTAGATTTCTGGCATAGGCAACAACCTGATGACAACAACCCTCCGCTTTAGCGGCTTTCGCAATAGAACCGCCAATCAGACCCAAACCAACAATGGCAATGCGATTAAAAATGGCCAATTTACCTAAACCTCACACAATTCAACTCAACAAAGCTAGAGATAAAAGTTATTATCGAGTTGCGGCAAGCACCTCAGTTAGTGCTGTCAAAAATCGGTTATTTTCTTCTTCAAGCCCAATCGAAACCCGCAGATGATTTGGCATCTCATAAACACCGATAGGGCGCACAATAACACCCTTTTTTAGCAACGCGTTATAGATCTCATTAGCATCTCGAGGGCATTCGAAGGCAATAAAGTTGCCTACAGACGGGATAAAATTCAAGCCCAGTTGTGTTAAGCCTTGCACCATTTGCACCATGCCCGCGGCATTAACTTGGCAACTACGCGAAACAAACTCTAAGTCATCTAGCACTGCTAACGCAGCATCTAACGCTGGCGTTGTAACGTTAAAAGGTGGTCTTAATCGATTTAACAAATCCGCGATGACAGGACTAGAAACAGCGTAACCGATGCGCAGTGCGGCTAAGCCATACGCCTTAGAAAAGGTACGGGTCACAACTAGGTTGGGGTAACGCTCAATCAAAGGAATACCACTACCATAACCCACTGCAGCCGAACCAACATTGGCATAGTCAAAGTAAGCTTCATCAAGAATAACCACAACATCGTCTGGAATTTTTTGTAGTAGCCGTTCAATGTCAGCTAAGGTAACCCAGGTTCCAGTGGGATTATTTGGATTTGCAATAAACACCACCCGAGTCGTGTCATCCACCGCCTGCGCCATTAGCTTAACATCGTGTCCCCAATCCGTAGCGGGGACGACGATAGCCTTTGCCGCTAAGCTTTGGATAATCAGTCGATAAACAATAAAGGCGTGTTGAGAAACTACCGCGGACTGACCTGCCCCAAGAAAGATTCGAGCAGTTAATTCCAGCACTTCACTCGAGCCACTACCAATGGTAATTTGCGATTCAGAAACTTGTTCTTTGGCAGCTAACTTTCGCTTTAACTTAAATGCACTGCCATCTGGATAACGGGTAATATCCTTTATTCCCGTTTCGATGGCATGCTTGACACGATCACTGGTAGGCAAGGGACATTCATTACTGGCTAACTTAACAATATTTGCAATACCAAGTTCTCGTTCCAACTCTTCAATAGGCTTGCCCGGCTGGTAGGCCTCCAATCCTCGCACACCAACTGACGCTAATTCTATCATTTTCTCCATTGTGATTTCTCTAAAGAACGGCTTTAGGATAAGAGCCTAAAATTTTTAATTCTGCCGCTCGATCTGCGACATCTTCCAACGCGGACTTAACAGGCAAATCACTAAGGTGACCGGCAAAATCGATAAAAAAAACATAACTCCACATCGCGCTGCGTGAAGGGCGTGTCTCTACCCGCGTCAGGTCCACGTTATTACGATGAAAAGGCTCAAGTAAATTGTGCAGCGCCCCAGGCTTATTATGCATTGACACAATCACCGAGGTTTTATC
>JANQMK010000129.1 GCA_028280085.1 Pseudomonadales bacterium | reverse complement strand
CGTGAAGAACCTTTTACAGAAGTGGGCTTGATTGCGGGCCGTTATAATCATTTGCTGGATACTGTTGAAGCTAGAGAAATAGCTTTACAAAAGGAGCGAGATAAAGTGCAGGAGGCGGTGGAGCGCCTCACAAAAATGGTTGAGCATATAAATCTTAAGAACCATGAACTCGCTTTGGAAAAAGAACGTGTAGAGGAAGCAAATCGTACAAAAAGTATCTTTTTGGCAAATATCAGCCATGAAGTAAAAACGCCCTTGAATGCCATTATTGGTTTTTCTCAATTAGCACTGCGTAAAAATTCTGATCCCACCGTTGTTAAGAATTTTGAGCGTATTAATACAGCCGGTAATCACTTATTACAGTTGATTAATAACGTGCTTGATATGTCTTCCATTGAGTCCGGTGAAATTACGATTGTACCGCGTTTATTCGATTTGAAAGAGAATATTCAGTCAGTGATAGAAATGGTTTTTCCTTTGGCAGAACAAAAGGAGATTGAACTCATTTATCAAGAGTCCCCTAACCTGCCTAACCAAGTCTTTGGAGATGATTTAAGAATTAAACAAATACTCATTAATTTAGTAAGCAATGCTCTAAAATTCACCGACAAAGGTCATGTTAAAGTGACAATAGATTACAGTGAGTTTGAAGAAACGAAAAAATTAATTTTCTCGGTGGAAGATACAGGTATTGGTATCTCTGAAGATCAACAAGAACGTATTTTTGAATCTTTTAAGAAAGCGGACGAATCCTTAACTCGCAAGGATGGCGGAACTGGCTTAGGTTTGAGCATTACCAAAGAATTAGTGTCTATGATGAATGGTGAAATTCATCTTAACTCTCAGTTGGGGCAGGGCAGCCAATTTGAGGGCTTTATAATTCTAGGGAATGAGTCATAACTCTTTAGTATATTTATCTAGCTCATCAGACTTTTCAAACATGCTTGGTAAAAGGTATATTTCTAGAAGCTGTTTCATAACTCTTGGCCGTAGCGAGGTGTTGATAAATGCCGTGATTTAGGCTGTTTTTTGAGGCGAATAGCGACACTATTTAACGAAAAAAAGGGACTAAATCACGGTATTTAGCGCCGCCGCAGTAGGTCGAGAGTTATGAAACAGCTTCTAGTATACTTGCCTAGTGGGAGTTCTGTTGATGCTTCTATATCCCTTAGCGTTATTAGCAGGGCTGCTTCCCTTAATTACGATTCATGTATGTTATTTCTTGGCTGCCCATAATAGCCATGTTCCCTGGTGTCTTCCCTATCTTGATAGTTGTACGTCCATAAGTGCCACGGGTCGAAAGGCACCGGAGTATTATTTATTTAAAGCATTGATGATACCTTCAGCCATTTTTATTGTGGCTTATTGGTATTGTTGTTATCAGTGGTTAATGAACTTTAAATGTCGCAAGCTAAAGATGAGTTTTAGTATTTTAGTGTTGGGTTTGATTGCGAATATAGGGCTAATTTTATATACGGTTGTGTTGGGTTCAATAGGTGAAGTTTATCATCTACAGCGTCGCATAGGCGTGACAATATTTTTTGGATTTACCTATTTATCCCAATTAATCATGACCTACCTATTGGGCAATATTGAATGGATTAAACAACGATACTTATACCATTTGCGTGGTTTAGAAGGTTTGACTTTGATCACTTTGATTATTGGTATTGCCAGTGTTGTGATTTCTTTTTTCGATCGACACTTATATAAAAGTACTGACGATGCCTTTGAATGGGTATTGACGTTTTTGTTATGTTGTTACCCTATAGGAATAGCACTGTTGTGGCGACGGGAGCGGTTTCGAATAAAATTTTATAGTTAATCAGTGACTTAGCTAATTCCCTTGTTTTATGGGTTAAAAAATAGTCAAGTGACCATTAATTGATTGTCATAATGCCTATGTCACTGTATTCAACGATAAAGATCTAGGCCCTATGCTTTATGCCCGTAGGAGCGTACAATTTCGCCTCGATTTGTGGGTTATCAGATCCCACTAGGGGCTTATTTAAATTATTAGAGACCGTTGAGGAGTACTTATGCCCATCGCCGACTACCAAACCTATTGCAAGATGCTGGATGAAGCTGGCCAACATAAATATGCTTATCCTGCAATTAATGTCTCATCCATCGGGACAGCCAATGCTGCACTCAAGGGTTTCGCGGATGCCAAAAGTGATGGCATTGTGCAAGTTTCCACGGGAGGAGGAGCTTTTGCTTCTGGTGTCGCGGTTAAAGATATGACGCTTGGTGCCATTGCGCTGGCCGAATACGTCCATCGAATGGCTGATCAATACAATGTCTGCATTGCCCTGCACACTGATCATTGTATGGAAGATAAACTCGATACTTTTGTGAATCCTCTCATTCATGAAACAGAGAAGCGCCGGGAAGAGGGACGCTCGAATTTGTTTAACAGCCATATGTTTGATGGCAGTACCGTGGATTTAGTTACCAATATGGAGATTGCCATTCCTTTGCTTAAGCGTTGCCATGAAAACGAAATTATTTTAGAGATTGAAGTGGGCGTTGTTGGTGGTGAGGAGGATGGTCACCAGGCAGAGGGCCCAGCAGATAAACTTTATACCACGCCCGAAGATATGCTCTATGTCTGTGAACAAATGGCTAAAGTGCCAGGTGCTCGTTATATGTTGGCGGCCACTTTTGGCAATGTGCACGGTGTTTATAAGCCGGGTCAAGTGCAGTTGAAACCCACCATCTTGCGAGATGGACAAGCGGCCGTGGAAGAGAAATTTGGTAAAGCAGCTCGCATGGACTTAGTGTTTCACGGCGGTTCTGGTTCCAGTCTCGATGAAATTCACGAAGCCATTGAATATGGCACGATTAAAATGAATATTGATACCGATACTCAATATGCTTTTACTCGCCCCATTGTGGACCACATGATGACGAACTACGAGGGTGTGTTAAAAGTGGATGGCGATGTGGGTAATAAAAAAGTCTATGATCCTCGCAGTTACCTTAAATCGGCTGAATCAGCGATGGCTGAAAGGGTGAGCCAAGCTTGTGAAGATTTGCGTTCTGCCGGGAAAACCATTTATTCAAATTCATTCTAATGTAGTTACTACAAACTCTTATTGATTGGCAATGTCAGTTGAACAGAAGCTCTGTTTCGATATCGAACAGTTGGGTCAGGCAAGGTTCTCCAATCCTATGTCATCCGCAAAGTTTGTGGATGATGATGAGAGAGTGCTTTACTTTTCAGACCCCAAAGTCGTTAAAGCAGCCCTTGACCAAGGGCAGGAGCCCTTGGCGTTTGAACTTGCTGGCCCCCGCAAGAAAATTTACTTTAATCCAAAAACTGTTCGATGTGGCATAGTCACTTGCGGAGGTTTGTGTCCAGGACTCAATGATGTGGTTCGAGCTATAGTGCTGAGCTTAACGCAGCACTATGGCGTGCAATCCATATACGGTTTTCGCTATGGCTATGAAGGCTTAAATGGAGAATTCGGCCATCAACCCGTTACGTTAAATACTGAAGTAGTTAACAACATTGAAAAGTTGGGTGGAACCATCTTGGGTTCATCCCGCGGACCGCAACCCGTGGAAGAGATGGTCAAAACCTTAGATGCCTATGGTATTGATATATTATTTGCTATAGGTGGTGATGGCACTCAAAAGGGTGCCGGTGCTATTTACGAAGAGTGTTGCCGGCAGGGGAGGGAAATTAGTGTCATCGGTATCCCTAAAACCATCGACAACGACATTTCCTACATACAGCAATCCTTCGGTTTTGAAACTGCTGTGACTCAGGCACGAAACTCCATTGTTGCTGCTTATAATGAATCTGTCAGTACTCGCAATTCAGTCAGTTTAGTGCGTTTAATGGGGCGGGATTCCGGATTTATTGCCGCCTATGCGGCCTTAGCGGATAGCCACGTCAATTATTGTTTAGTGCCCGAGGTGCCTTTTACTTTAGAAGGTTTATTCCAATCTCTAGAGGAGAGATTGAGCCGTGGACAGCACGCAGTGATTGCCGTAGCGGAAGGTGCAGGGCAGGACATTACTCCTCCCTCAACAGAAACTGATGCTTCTGGCAATATTAAATACTCTGATATTGGCACCTTCTTGCGCGATCAAATCAAACAACACTTTAAACCCAAGCGTCTCAAGTTCAACCTGCGTTACATAGATCCCAGTTATACCATTCGCAGTGGTCCTGCTAACGCTTATGACTCCGCTTTCTGTTTATTGCTAGGGCATAATGCGGTACATGCTGGTATGTCAGGTCGCACTAACATGGTGGTGGGTAATTGGAGTAATGACTTTACCCATGTACCTATTGTGCTCGCTACCTCTAAACGTAAAAGGATCGATCCCGATGGTTGGCTTTGGGATAATGTGCTGGCTGCTACAGGACAACCAAGAGATCTAGGTAGTGCTAGTTCTTATGTCCCATAGACAAAAAGCACCGTGGTATGTCTATATTTTGTTAACGGATCAAGCTACCTTATACACAGGGATCGCGACCGATCTGGATCGGCGTTTATCAGAACATCGCGATATGTACGAAGGAAAACCACAAGCCAAAGGGGCTAAGTACTTCCGTGGCAGAGAACCACTTAAGTTTCTATATATAGAAAATTGCGAAGATCGTTCCATAGCTTCTAAACGAGAATGGGAAATAAAAAGAATGTCAGTACAAGAAAAACAAAAGCTTATTCAATCTAATAAGATGACTGTTTTATAGCCCATCCAGATCCTTTGCACGTTTATCCATTAAGCCTTGAATATTTTTCGCATCGTCCATTAACTTAGATACTTTGTCTGGCGATACAGTCATTGGTACAGGGAGGTGAGGTGACTTTTTTTGTTCTTGGTTTTCCTCCGATTTTGGTTCTGCCGTAGTCATGGGCGTGCTTTTGACAAGATTGGTATTGGGGTCAACCCACATTTCTTCGCTTTTTCCGTCGGGGTTGGGTGTGTCGGAATATTGCCAAACGCCATTTTCATCTCGCCATTTGTGTACTTTGGTTTTTTTCGATGATGAGGCATCATTGCCGGATAAACTTTTCGTCTTGTCCACGGCTTGGTCTAGAGCCCCTTTGCCTTGCTGCAACATGGCTCTAAGATCAGGCAGTATACTGTTAATATTCATCCAAGGTTTTCCATCTGGATCTTTCAAGACAAAGGGTGCTGCCAAGCCAATGACCAGAACGACTAGGATGAGTTTGATAAAAAGCTTCATTATGAGCCCGATAGATGAGTGTGCCTCAACTTATTTTAGTGCTAATCTGCCACAAGCGAAAGTTATCGATATTCAATGCTCTAGGGTCTGTTGACGTTTCATTCGCGCACCTGCTGGAGGCACTTTTTTCCCTCAGCAAGGCGGAAGGAGTGAGGTGTAGT